>CALXSS010000094.1 GCA_944391225.1 uncultured Clostridia bacterium | reverse complement strand
TAAAAAACTCAAGTAATTGTTTAGTGTATTAATTACACTTTCAAGAACTCACACTGTTCATTTTTCAATGTACAAATACTGTTTGAAACAGCTTAATGATTATATCATATTATCAACTGCTTGTCAATAGCTTTTTTAAATTTTTTCAAATTTATTTTTATTAGCTATTTTAGCCTTTGCTGTGATAACTTCTTAAGTATATCACTTTTTGCCGCTTTTGTCAAGACTTTTTTTGAAAAATTTCAACTTTTTTCATCCACACCAGATCTCTCTTCCGCCTCATATCGACGTTGTTCCGGTGATTATTTCCTGTCATCAGCGACAGCTTTTATATATTACCACGTTTTTTAGCTTTTGTCAACTATTTTTTTCGACTTTTTTTCACTTTGTATAAATATCATGTGCTGCCAATAAAATACGCGGTATCCAATGTATATTTTGCACACAAGACACCGCGTTTATACTCTTTTTCTTACATCATCAATGAATAAACATTGATATTCCGCCTACTATCATAGTTATCACCATTGCCGACACTACTACAAGGCATGTGCCTCTTACAAATTTTTTGCTCATCCTTTCACCCCTTTCAGCTGACAGGATATATCTTTTACTTGCTTATTACCCTTAATATAATAGTTGAAGCCTGAGCTCTTGTTGCCGAGTCCTTAGGCTTGAACATATTATTGTCCATTCCATCTATAAATCCATACGCTACAGCCTGCTTGATTGACACCTTTGCCCACTCGCTTATATCATTCTGATCTGCGAAATCCTTGACCTTGGTTGTATCTACAGCTGTATTTGTTAATATTGTCCTTGTATACTGATAGAACGCCTGTGTAAGCACTGCCATTTCCTCACGATTTATTGGCAGATCTCCATTAAAAGCTCCCGAATATACAATCTTTGAGCTTGTAGCCGTTCCGTTTTCATCAACCTCATACTCAACTGACTTTTTACAGCCGGCTATCATTTCATCAGGTATCAAGCCGATATCAAGCGCCTTCTGCAGATACCCTGCATACCAGTCGTTCCCCGATACTTCAAGGCATTCTCCCTCTCTGTACTCTACAGGAGCTACCCCCACAGCCTCCATTATCATTTTAAGATACTGCGCTCTTGTGACCTCGCCCTCTGGCACAAATTCGGTATTTGTTATTCCGTTCACTATACCCTTATCCGCAAGTGTATTTATAGTTGCTTCTGCCCAATGCCCGCTTATATCTGTAAATTCGACTGCCTGTACAGGCGATACCGCAATTAACATGACTGCCAAAGCCGCAGCTGTTCTTTTAATTAATGACATATCAAAAAATAACCTCCTTGTGCGGAAAAATATGTCCGCATTTTCTCCCAAAAACCATGCGCTCTTACGCAAGCTGAACAACAGCTTTATTATATACCACTGCTGTCATAATTTCAACCTTTATCCCCGCTTTGTTTACAAAAAATTCACAACAATTATTATTTTGATCTCAGTTCCCTGAAAAAATCTCGTATCAATTGCGAACACTCCTCAGCCATAATACCTTTGTGCACCTCTGTTCTGTAATTACAAAGGTTCATATCCAATAAATTCATGCGCGTACCGGCACAGCCGGATTTCGGATCACTCGCTCCAAAATAAACTTGCTCGATCCTTGAATTAAGAATAGCTCCGGCGCACATAGGGCAAGGCTCAAGTGTTACATACATCTCGCACCCCGGCAGACGCCACCCACCCAGTTTCTTACAGGCTTTGTCTATGGCTATCACCTCGGCATGGAGTAACGCATTTTTCTTAGTCTCTCGCTTGTTATACCCTCTTGATATTATTTCACCGTTGCGCACTACTACAGCTCCTACAGGCATTTCGCCCAGCTTTGCCGCTTTCCTTGCCTGCTTTAGAGCCTCGCGCATAAATCTTTCCTCCACTCTCATCAGGATCTGTAGTCGCCGTTGATCTTTACGTAGTCATATGTAAGGTCACAGCCCCACGCCTTTGCCTCTGCCGCTCCGCTATTGAGTAAAATGTTGATGTGTATCTCATCAGATGAAAGTATTTTCTTTGCCGTTTCTTCTGAAAACTCCACGCCCGCACCATTTCTACACACAGGCAGAACGCCGTATTCAGATTCAAAGTCCACGTCCACCTTGTTTATATCAAAATCCGCCTCAGCATAGCCTACAGCGCATAAAACTCTGCCCCAATTGGCATCCTCGCCAAACATCGCGCATTTAAGCAGCGGAGAGCATATTACACTTTTTGCAACTGTTATAGCGGTATCAAGATCCGACGCGCTGCTTACGCTGCATTCAAGCAGCTTTGTTGCGCCCTCGCCGTCTCTTGCAAGCATCTTTGTAAGCTCGCTCATCACGATATACAGAGCCTTGGCAAAAATATCGTAGCTTTCACCCTCGCCGTCTATCATCTCGTTGCCTGCCAATCCGTTTGCCTGCAATATAATCATATCGTTAGTAGATGTATCACCGTCCACACTCAGACAGTTATATGTTATCTTTACTATGGATGAGAGCGCCTTTTGCAGCATTTCAGACGTCACCGCCGCATCGGTAGTTATGAAATTAAGCGTGGTTGCCATATTCGGATGTATCATACCGCTTCCCTTTGCCATACCTCCCAGGCGGCATGTTTTTCCGCCTATCTCAAATTCCACGGCATATTCTTTCTTTACTGTGTCTGTTGTCATTATAGCGGTGGCAGCAGCCTCATTGCCGTCATATGCCAATCCGGCGGCAAGCTCATCAATATGCTCCGCTATAGGCTCTATAGGCAGTATCTGCCCTATAACTCCGGTCGATGCCACAAGTACATCTTTTGCGTTAAGTCCAAGGCTGTTCGCCGCAAGCGAGCACATCTGCTCAGCTTTATCTATCCCGTCCGCGTTACATGTATTAGCATTCTTTGAATTCATAATTACCGCTCTTGATTTTCCTTTCGAAGCGGCAAGATGCGCCTTTGTAACATGTATTGGAGCACCCTTGACCTTGTTTGTTGTATATACAGCCGCTGTTTCAGCAGGCACATCTGACACATACAAGCCTAAATCATTTTTATTCTTATCCTGGTTAAGTCCGCAATTCAGACCGTTGGCTTTATATCCGGCAGCAGCGCACACGCCGCCGTCTATGATCTTATACATTTTGATCAATTCCTTTCCTGATATATCTGTTTCAACTCTATTTTAATACAAATAATCTCCATTGTCAACCTAAACTATTGACTTTTTTACTGAAATGTATTAGTATATCTATATATTAATATTGTTGATCTGTCAGGAGATTTTCTGCTTGACAGATCAAAATGAAAGAAGGAATATATATGAAATGCCCGTACTGCGGAGAAGAATTACCCGAAGAATATGTCTATGTTCCTCAAGAAAACGCTGAATGCAATACTGTTGAGGACGCCGCGCTTGACGATAAAGAAACTGCAAACGCTGAAACTACTGATGATACAGTCGAAAACGACACTCCTAACATAGATGAGACATCTGAGTCAGCTGAGAATGATGCACAACCCAGCGCTGAAAGCAAAGAAATACCAATACCGGTATATATGCCGGAGCTTGAAAACGGAAAAAGCTTTAATTTCCACAGCCGCACTGTAAGGATCGCCGCAGCTGCCATTGCAGTTGCAATAATAGGCGGCGTCTCTGCTTTGGGTATCTCTCTTCACGGAAGATCCGAACTCAGAGACAGACTCTCTGGCACTTGGGAAGCCGCAAATTCATCTTTGCCTGCCGCAAGCTTCTTTTCAGGCACAACGATCACCTTTGAGGACGACTCTCTGACCTATAGTGAATCACTTGGCATGATAGAGATAAACTCGCAAACAGTCAGGTACAGCATTGTTTCATCTGACACCATAAAGATAAACGATGCAAAATATAAGATAGAATTTAAAGGCACAAATTCAATGACTATAACTCCGGGATTTTCGGGCAGCTCATCCGAAACATGGCTGAAGGAGAACACAGACGCAGACCATGATTATGAGAGCGATCAGTCAGAAAGTGTGTTATAGTTCTCTCCCACAGCATAAACCACAACAAAAAGAGGCTGTTGCTACAGCCCCTTTTTATTTTAATCATCGTCTTCCTCATCATTACCTATCTTTGTAACGATTACTTCAGTTACTCGTCGAGGATCGCGTTTTGATACGCAAACGTGCAGCGGCCAATATTCAAACTCATCGCCAACCCTTGGTATCTTACCAAATTCCTCAACGACCCAGCCTCCGACTGTTGATATGTCTATATCATCTTTTATCCCGAACAGCGCGAACATATCATCAAGATCAGCGCTGCACCTTACCTTATATTTGTTTTCGGAGATCATTACGAACGGTTCTACTACTGTATCATGCTCATCCCAAATCTCTCCGACAAGCTCCTCAAGAATGTCCTCAAGCGTAACAATACCCACTGTTCCGCCGAACTCATCAAGTATTATCGCCATATGCGATTTTTTTGACTGCAACAATCGCAGCAGCTCGGATATTTTAAGCGATGGCACAACAAAGATAGGCTCGCTCATTGCTGCTGTTATTGACTGACCTGTTTTTTTCATCATCTCAAAATCCTTTTGGTTAAGGATTCCGATAATATTATCTATTGTATCACGGTATACCGGCAAACGCGAGAATCCTCTTTCAAATAACTCGCTTATCTCATCATTATCCGCCTCGACATCCACCGCTACAACATCAACACGGCTTGTGTAAATATCCTCGACCTCAGTATCATTGAACTCAATGGCATTTCTTATAAGCTTACTTTCACTGCTGTCGATCTCGCCGTCATTATGAGCTTCCTCCACCATTGTTATCAGCTCTTCTTCAGTAACGCCTCTGTCATCAGGCTTTTTTATCACCTTATACACAAGCTTCTGCCACAGTGCGACAAGCTTATTTAGAGGCTTAAACACCTTGATAAGCACTCCTATAATGCCGGCTGAAAACATCGCAAAAGCCTCCGGTGAGTTTTTAGCCATACTTTTAGGCGTGATCTCTCCGCACATAAGAACTACTATAGTTATAGCAACAGTAGCTATAGTAGGACCAAGATCCTCGCCCAGCAAGCTGATAAAAAGCACCGTGCCTATTGACGACGCGCCAATATTAACAAGGTTGTTTCCGATAAGTATTGTTGAAAGCAAACCGTCAAGATCCTCCGAAAGCTTCAAAGCTTTCTTTGCCCGTTTGTTTCCATCGTTTGCCAAAGCCTTCATGCGTATTTTATTCATTGAAAAAAACGCTGTCTCAGTGGCTGAAAAATAAGCTGACATAAGTACCAATATCGCAATAATGATTATCTGAGGTATATATTCCCCGATTTGCGGTATACTATCACTATCCATATAAAAAAGCTGCTCCTCCTTAAAGCACCGGCATATATGTGCAGCCGGCGCCTCGCGTGCCGCGCAAATCATATATGCTTTGATCTGTATGTTTAATAATTAGCTTTTATTATACAATAGGTTCCGGAAAAAATCAAGTCTTTTTTATTATTTTTTTGTTTTTCCCTTATTACTTTTCAACTTATACACCCTTAATATACGTCTTTTTATCAATCTGAAATACCCATTTTCAATATGCTTATTAATCTCCGCGCCTATAAGCAGCATATACACACAAAAATATACCCAGAGCATAAGCAAAACTATTGCGGCAAGACTTCCGTAAAGATATGAGTATTTTGAAAAATACATGATGTACAATGAGAACAAATATGAAAACCCCAGCCATCCGGCAGCTGTTGCTACCGCTCCCGGAAGCTGCGATCTGTATTTTGTTTTACGCTGCGGCAGATACGTATACATAGCTGCGAATCCCAGCACAAACACCACGAAAAATATTGGGAACTTCAGCTCAAACAATACCATTATTATATAATGCGCAAGAATATATTCGGTATCAAAAAACGTGAGAATGGCGTTTCCAAACACAAGCACCACCACTGTAGCAACAATTACCGCAATAAACATAAGATTATAAAAAAACGATGCTACACGCGAAAAAAGCCAGTTCCTGCGCTTTACATATCCGAATATTCTGTTAAAGCCAGTATATACCGACATAGTTCCTCGTGACGATGTCCACAATGTCGTTATTACCGTTGCCGATAGCAGAGCTGTTGACTGCGACCTGTAAAACACCTCCGCTATTATCCCGACAATATAGGTGGATACCGGAGCAGGAAAAGCCTTTCTGATAGAATCTGTGACAGCAACAATATTTACATCAACGAAATATTTTGCGCATAATATCACAAGCATAAGAAACGGCACTGCTGAAAGTACAGCAAAAAATGCAGACTGAGCGGCATACAAGCCAACGTCATCCTTGCTCATATCTCGCGCAAAACCGATCACCATTTTTATAAAAACAGCCAGTCTTGGACGCCTTTGCACCTGTTTTCTAAGGAAACTATCCTTTGCGGAATCTATGTTATCCTTAATATTATTTATCATAAAAACACATCCGTTTCGGATTTTATATCAAACTCTATTATATCAGCTAAAAAAGAATAAGTCTATAGTTTTAATAAAAATTCCTCCGAACTTTTATATTCAGTATACTACCGAAATACCAGCCGCATAACCAACAGCTCTCTCAAAGGATTCGGCAATAGCATGAACCGCGCTGTCTGTTTTGCTTTTTTCCGTAATACACACAATACCCGGGTCGCATATTCTCGCCGCGCATGCTCCCGCCTCCATAGCCGCTCTTACAGCCTTAACAGCTTGAGCGGACGGAGCCATAAAAGCCTCAATATCCCTCTCCGACCTATTTAGCATATTAAAAAGTATATCTTCCCTACACGCTCTCAAAGCCTCCGCCGCGGTAACAATTCGTTTTGTCTCATTTTTTTCAAAGCTCTCCGCCTCACTGCCGCCGCAGAAAAGCCTGCCGTTTTTTTGTGTTCTGATAACTATTACATTATATCCGCCCAGAGGAAAAGGCACGCTGACTGTTTCACCATACGAATGATACGCGCACCAGCCTCTACTCCCGTAATTGTCACAGATATCAGCCAGCGAGCCGCTCGTATTGTATTTTTCGCCGATCCCCATTCTTTTCAACAGCTTGTCAATAGTATATTCGGCAGTTTCCTTGTTCTTCCTCATATCCTCAATATCTGTTTCATACAGTATTTGAGCGCCTAAACCGTTTTGAGCAAAGCTTATATCGCTTACATTTGACCGTGTATCAAGTATCTTAATAACGTCTCCGTACTTTCTGCCGCACGCGCGTACCCCGCTTTTAAACGCAAAAGCTATCATATGCGCTGAGCCGCGCATAAGCACGCATGGCGTTCCGGTTCGCTCAAAATACATATGACCGCTTGCGCTGCCATATCTGCAATAGAAGTCTGATTTTAATTCTATAGATTTTTCAGTATACATGTTTAATCCCTCCTCCGGCTGACACAGAATAGATATTGTTTACATCTACATCATATATTTTTACCCACAAAACAGTTGACAATTCCCAAAAAAGCCTGTATAATAAATCCATGAATATTTTTGAAAGGTTCTGATTAATATGGCAGAAAACAAAGAATACATTTTAACCGTTGAAGGTAAAGCTAAGCTTGAAGCTGAGTTAGACCATCTTGTAAGCGTTACACGTAAAGAGGTATCCGAAAAAATCAAGGAAGCTCGTTCTTTCGGTGATCTTTCAGAAAACGCTGAATATGATGCTGCAAAAGACGAACAGGCTGAGGTTGAAGCAAGGATCCAGCAGATAGAACACATGCTCAAATATGCAAAGGTCGTTGAGATCGAATCAAACGACATTGTTACAGTAGGAAAGCGCGTTACTATCATGTTCCATGGTGAGATCGCAAACATGCTTGGAATGTCAGGAGAAAAAACATATACCATAGTTGGCTCATCAGAAGCTGATCCGGCGGAGAATAAGCTTTCTTACGAATCACCCATAGGCGCTGCCTGCATAAACCAGACTGTTGGCGCTGAGGTCACAGCTGACACTCCGGCAGGAAGCGTGCAATTTAAGGTATGCAACATAGAAAAAGCTCAATAATGAACTATACAGACTGTTTCGCGCAGTCTGTTTTTTTATATACGTTGTAATATTGTGTCGCGCCTGCGAATAATAATATTAAAAACCGTATCAGAAACTAAGCTTTTGGGGGTATCGGCATGATAAATATATTAATAGTTTCCTACTCGTATATCGCTGCCCTCATAGGCGCGGGCTTTGCCTCAGGTCAGGAGATACTTTGTTATTTCAACAGCCGAGGCATTTACGGATTCATTGGCATAATAGCGGCAGCAATTATTTTTACAGTATTTGCTCTATGTATTCTGCTTGTCTGTGTGAGATATGATATTTCGGATTATAATATTTTCCTTGATACAATCTGTCACAAAAAAATGAAAAAGCTTCTTAGATATGCCTCCGGCATATTCTCTTTTGCTGTTTACTCCGTTATGCTTGCCGCTGCGGGCGAAATAGGCTGGATGATTACCGGCATGTCTGCAGGCATATGCGCGGCAGTATGTGCCGCACTCTGTGCATTTATGTTCTGCGCAGGTGTTGACCGGGTGTTGAGCCTGAACGGATTTATTGGTCTTATCCTTGCCGCCGGAATAATGACCTGCTGTTTTTATATGCTGCGATACCGCGAACACCATGTTTTTTCGGAACAGCTCGCCGCATATTCTGATGCAGCAGTATATTCAGGCTATAATCTTATACCGGCAGCGCCAGTCCTTGCGGCTCTCAGCAAACGTCTCAGAAAAAAAACAGATGCTATTGCCGCAGCTCTTATAGCCGGAGGCGCGATGCTGATAATGACCGGGCTTATATTTGCAATACTTTCAATATACCACGGCAAAATAGAATTAGGCAGCTTTCCAATGCTTACACTCGCTCAAAGACAGAGCGGAGTTTTCGCCGCAATATACCTGCTGCTTTTTAGCGGAGCGGTTATCACGACTCTCTTTTCCTCCGGCGCAGCCGTGACAGAAACCTTTAGACTGCGCAAGCCATACATTTTTCTATTCTCTGCCTCCGGCTACCTCGCCGCCGGCGCCGGCTTTGACAGACTGATCGACACCGCTTACAGGATATGCGGTATAGTTGGCTTCGCTCTCACAGTATACATTGCATATGTGTGCCTGAAAAAGCTAATATCAATAAAAAAATGAAA
>CALXSS010000093.1 GCA_944391225.1 uncultured Clostridia bacterium | reverse complement strand
TTAAGGCAATATATACGGCTTACGCAGTTTTTATCTGAAAGTTTACGCTTGTTTTCACCGTTTGAATCTATAGCGCATAGACTGCCGCCGTCATTTTGATCAGAGAAATATATTATACCGCTTGGCGACTTGTATTCGGCAGTCAAGCCTGAAAATCCGTTTGATTTAAGCTGCTGCAATTCTTTAAGACTGTAATTTACATCAGTGACCTTATTTCCGTTCCAGTCATAAAGACCGAAAGCGAAAGAGCCTATTACAGATGATTTTACTGTTATATACTCACTGTCAACGCTGTAAACGGGGTAGGGCAGCTTTGCTGTTATCGTTTTTTCAGCCACATCGTAAATATCGGTCTTGCCGTAGAAGTTTTGAGCCGCGGCGAATATCCTGCCGTCTACAGTCTCACAGTAGATATTTGAATATATATCTGTTTCAAATTCAATAAGTGTCTGTCCATCCTGTTTCAGATACAGCATATCACCTTTTTTTGTTTCCTCTATCCCGTTAGGATAGGTCTGAACGGTTTCCTCTGTTTTTCCGTCAAGTCTTGCTCCGTCTGCTTCCTGTCCGGTAGGCAGATAAGAATAGAGCCTGTAGACGAGCGATATTGCCTGTTCTATGGTAAGAGCGCCTTTCGGTACGAACATGTTATCGTCCATACCGGATATTATGCCCATATCCATCATGCGCAGGACGCTCGCCTGTGCCCATACTGATATTTCAGAATAGTCCGCCGGCTCCTGACAGCTGATCTCAGACTGGTCATTTATAAAGTAGTATTCTACAGTCCGGTCTAAGATGACAGCCATTTCCTCACGCGTAAGCTGTCTGTCAGGATAGAACAGCAGCAGCCTTGTCCCGTTTTCATCATATTCGCCGGAAAAATCTCCCTCCATAATACCTCTGTTCAGCAGCTCAAGCGCGCTTTTATCATCTGTATCAGAAAAGTAGTCTGATGACCAAACGTAGCTTGAAAGGTCATCTGCTACGTTTGATATAGCTGAATACAGTATCTGCGCGGTCTGTAATCTGGTCACAGGCTGAGTAAAGTCACTGATGTCATCAAAGCTTTCGGGAAGCATTCCGGCTTTTTTGAAGTTGCTCACATCGTTGTATGCCCATGAGGACACAGTTATCCAGGTTTCGGCAAGCGCTGACGGCATGAGCAGCATCAGCGCGGTTAAAGCCGCAATTATTCTTTTCATGGTTTGATCTCCTTTTTATCTCCTGAATTGGATCGTTTTTTGCACTCTGCCAATATGTGTCAATCCACTAATATGTATCCTGTGTCTATTTCGTTGTTCTCGTCATACTGGACTATGACGGTATTTCCGTCTGAGGTATTGTAGGTTGCCTTGCTGCCGTCGCTTGATACGCTGACAGGATCGCCTATGCTTTCATATTCAATTTCTTCCGGATCATCTGCGTCAGTCTGTTCGCTCGGCATATCATCTGCCGCGGCGGCAGACGGAGCGCTTTCAGGCTCGGCAGGGGTGACATCAGGTATAGAATATTCAGCGCTTGGATAGCTGTTTTCCGTATCGTAGACGCCATTGGCGTCATTACCGTATCGTTTTGCGGCGCTGCTGTTCTCCGGCTCAGAGCTGACTGACTGCCGCGGCTGTGGTGTGGCTGTAGGTGCATTTTGAGTCGGTATCGGTTCAGTGGTGTAACCTTCTGTCGGCTGCGGCGGCTTTGGTGTGGGACGTTCCACGATCCTCATATTGTCCTCAAGCTGCTCAGCCGCCTGCTCTGTGGCAAATGTCACAATGCTGCCGCTTACCGCCGCCGACACTGCCACCGCGGTAAAAAGCAATATGCCCCTGCGTTTTTTCCTTATATCGAGTATATCGCGAAATCTCTCCTTCATCACCTTTTTTGAAATTATGAAGCAGGTGGAGAGGGGAGTGGAAGCGGAACGCTTGCTGTGTATCACCGAAAGAATGGCGCGGCAGTAATCGCGTCTGAAATCCATGTCCTGTTCCTTTACCACCTCTGCATCGCAGACAAGCTCTATGTCCTTATTTGCCGCGCTGACCATCAGATATACAAGAGGGTTGAACCAGTTCAGCGCGTTTGCGGCAGTCAGCACGAGCTTGTACAGTATATCATTTCGCTTGAAGTGTATAAGCTCGTGCTTTAATATCGCATACAGCTCCCTGTCAGAATATCCGCACTCGGGCAGCAGCAGAACAGGTCTTATGAATCCGAATACCATCGGAGTGGATACCGCCTTGCATATTTTTATATCCAGCCTTCGCTTTTCGCCTATGCTTGCTTTTATCTCCTCAAAAAAGCGTTTTACCCTTTTATCCTCTAAAGGCTTTGCCCACCGCTTTACGGTACGCTTAAAGCCTGAATAAGCTGTCAGCTGATATAATATAAATATTGCCATGCCTGCGAGCCATATAAGCATCAGACCAGTTTGCAGGGAAATTCCGACGTCGTTTCCTGATGACGCCGCAGCGGGGATACCGTTTATGCTTGCAGGTACCTCCATGGTGACGGGGGGACTGAAAATACTTATTTTATAAGGTATTATCAGTCTTACGGCTATGAACAGCCACATATAATATCTCCATTTTGCCACATAGCTTTTCTTTATAAGCGGTGATATCAGGAGCAGGATACCTATGACACAGGAAATAGGCAGAGCCATTTCAAAAGTTTCAATAAAAAATAAGTTCATGATCTTCTCCCTTCAAGTCAGAAGCAGTCAATCGTTTTTCCGTGTTTGCTCTATAAATGCGTTAAGCTCATCAAGATCCTCATCTGAAATGGTTTTTGCGTCATAGAGCGATGTTACAAGTCTTGTTATTGAGTTCCCGCTCAATCTTTTCAGAAACGATCTGCTTTCTGCAACAAGATAATCATTCTCGCTTACAAGCGGCGTGTACGCCTTGCTTTTGCCCTGCATTTCGCCCTCAAGAAATCCGCGGTCTATAAGACGGCTCAGAAGCGTTTGCAGAGCGCCCACCGACCACGGTCTTTCCGTTTCAAGGATCCTTTTTATCTCGGAGGTCGTTATCGGTGTGGGGTTGTTCCAGATGACCTGCATTATCTCAAGCTCGGTATCCGGTATTTTTGTAATTTTATTTTTCATAGCGCTATTCCTTTCCTACAATTGTAGTATATCTATATAATACACTTGTAGTAGTTGTTTGTCAAGTGTTTTTTGGAATTTTTTTAAAAATTTTTGTTATAGGCTCTCGCATGGAGCTTAAGACAATAAAAAAGAGGCTGTTGCAAAACTCAACGAGTTTGCAACAGCCTTGGGGGCTTTAGAAAAATAGTGTAGAACGGACGAAACGAAGGGGCGCAGCCCCCTTGCCCGAAGGCGTACGGGGGTACGTCGAGCGGTGAGTTTCGTTCGTAACATAAAGCGATCTTAATGCTGAAATTTTCATTTATGAAAATTTCCACCTTAAACTTGACAGCAGTGATCCTTAAAAAATGGCTTATCTGCTTTGTTCTTTTCGCTTTATGTGGTCTGTGCATTTTGCTACAGCCCCTCATATGTTTATGAAGTTAATCAGCACGTCTCTCCATTTCTTCAAATATGTCATCCCAGGTCATGTCGTTGTCAACGAGCATTACTGAGAGGTGGTACAGAAGATCGGCGGTCTCATATTTGATCTCGTCCCTGTCGCGGTTCTTTCCGGCAATAACGACTTCTGCCGCTTCCTCTCCGACCTTTTTAAGTATCTTGTCCTCGCCCTTGTTAAAGAGGTAGTTGGTGTAAGAACCATCCTCAGGGTTATGCTTTCTGTCTATTATAACAGCCTGCTCGCGCATAAGTATGTCGCTTGTGCCGCTGTTTTCAGTGTCCTCAATAAGCTCGCTGCCGGATACCTTTCTGTAAAAACAGCTGCGGTTT
The DNA here is from genome assembly GCA_944391225.1 of uncultured Clostridia bacterium. Lineage (GTDB taxonomy): Bacteria > Bacillota > Clostridia > UBA1381 > UBA1381 > Ornithomonoglobus. The sequence goes on along the minus strand of CALXSS010000093.1, from coordinate 5,487 downwards.
CCTGTGTGGCATGCCGGACCGTCAGGTCTTACAAGAATAACAAGGCAGTCTCCGTCACAGTCTACTCTTACAGAGCATACGTGCATAAGATTTCCGGAGGTTTCACCCTTTACCCACACCTCGTTTCTTGAACGTGACCAGAATGTGGCAAGCCCTGTTTCGAGCGTCTGCTTAAGCGTGTCGGCGTTCATGTATGCTGTCATAAGCACTTCTTTTGTTGTCTTATCCTGCAGCACTGCCGGAATAAGCCCCTTTTCGTCAAATTTAAGCTGACTTATAATGTTATCCATATATTTTTCACCTTTCGTATATCAGTTATTTATTTTAGCTTTAAAAGATGTCTGTTCTTGATTATGTATTCCGCGCCGGATATTATCGTGAAAAGCACAGAGATCCATACGAGTATAGAGGTGATTATCCCGCAGGTAACGAACGGTATTACCGGTATGCACATAAGCAGTATTCCGGCAATTACTGAGATCATCTGTGTAACGGTCTTGAACTTTCCCCAGAACGACGCTGCTATGACGGAGCCGTCAGCGGCAGCCGCGAGCCTTATGCCTGATACGGCAAATTCGCGCACAAGGATTATAAATATAGGCCACGGACCTATCAGCCCCTTGTCCATGAATATAAGGAATGCGGCGGTGGTCAGCATCTTGTCTGCAAGCGGATCGGCAAATTTTCCGAAAGTGGTCACAAGATTCTGCGCGCGCGCTATTTTTCCGTCAAGCATATCTGTAAGCGATGCCGCGCAGAACAGCAGCAAGCCTACTATTTTAGCCCAGAGAGTGTCTATCATCATAAAAGCCATAAATACAGGCACAAGAACTACTCTGAGCATTGTGAGTTTGTTTGGTAAATTCATAGCCGAAGCTCCCTTCTGTTTGTTTGGAGGAGGCAGCAGCCTCCGAATATATCAGTCGATATTCATTCCGGTCAGGTCATATTCCGTAGCGTCAAGTATGCGCACGCGGATAATATCTCCCGGTTCGACTTCATCCTCTGTTCCGAAGTATATTTTTCCGTCAACGTCTATGCTGTCACCTCTGCCCCTGCCATAGAACAGATAATTTTCTTCGTCATAGCCCTCTACAAGCACTTCGAGCACCGTGCCGATGCGGGCTTTGTTTAGCTCGAGCGATATGCCCTGTTGCAGTGTCATAAGAGCGTCAAGCCGCTCCTGCTTTGTTTCCTCGTCTATCTGGTCATGGAATTCCGCAGCCGGTGTTCCCTCCTCCTGCGAGTAGGCAAAAACGCCCATTCTGTCAAACCGCATGCGTTTAACAAAATCATAGAGGTTCGCAAAATGCTCGTCTGTCTCGCCGGGGAAACCTACTATTATGGAGGTGCGTATATAGCAGTCTTTGAGCTTTTCTCTCATATATGCTATTTTTTCTTCCATTTCCTCCATTGTGGTGCGGCGTGCCATGCGCCGCAGTATATAATTGTCCGAATGCTGCACGGGCATGTCGATATAGTTGCATATCTTGTCATGGCGCGCCATAGTGTCGATAAGCTCCTTGGTTATAGCCTCGGAGTAATAGTAATGAACGCGTATCCATTCAATGCCGTCTATAAGCACAAGCTTTTCAAGCAGCTCTGAAAGGTTTGTGCCTGTGTCCTGCCCGTATCTTGTAGTATCCTGAGCTATAACAATAAGCTCCTTTACGCCGTCCGCCGCGAGAGCGCGCGCTTCCTCAAGTATCTCAGATTCGGGACGGCTCCTGAATTTTCCGCGTATCTTGGGTATAGCGCAGTAGGTGCAGTTGTTGCTGCATCCGTCAGCTATTTTAAGATATGCGGTATATGGCGGAGTCAGCAGTATGCGCGGCAGGCAGCCCTCAGGAGTCCTGTCTATATGTCCGCAGACCACAGGCGCGGTCTCCTCCTCAAATGAACGGGAGATTATATCAGCTATCCCGTCATAGTCGCCTGTGCCAAGAACTGCGTCTACCTCCGGCAGCTCGGAGAGTATATCCTTTGAATATCTCTCGCCAAGGCAGCCTGTGACTATAAGCTTTTTGCAGCGGCCTTCTTCCTTGTATCCAGCCATTTCAAGAATAGTGTCTATAGATTCCTGCTTTGCCGAATCTATAAATCCGCAGGTATTAACTATTATTACATCCGCCTGTGCCGGATCGCTCACGGCGGTACAGCCCTTTTCAAGCAGCAGCGCGAGCATTGTTTCGGCGTCCGTCTGGTTTTTCGGACAGCCGAGCGAAACAAGTCCTATTCTGTAATCCATTAAAAATCCCTTTCCCGCGGCTCAGTCGCTTAAGCCGCCGTATACAATATCGTTTATACAGCTGCGTATGTCTCTCAGATCATAGCCCCTGTACAGAAAATAGCGTATACATTTGTTTATGTTTTTATCCGAAAAATCATCGCGCAGCTTGCCGCGCACGAGCTTATTCAGAGTATCCTCCATGCTGTCAAGGTCAAGCTCGTATATTGCCTCTGAGATGAGCTCATCGGAAATACCCTTATTTTTCAGCTCGCCGCATATCCTGCGCAGACCTAATTTTTTCAGATTCAGAAGATCACGCGCTTTTGCTTTGGCATACTCAGCATCGTTCACGAATCCGTAGCGGCGGCAGAAATCAAGCGTCCGCTCTATATTTTCGCCTGATGCTCCGCAGCGTAAAAGCTTATCCTTAAGCTCTTTTTCTGAATGTGCACGGAATTCAAGCAGTCTCAGCGCTTTTTCCTTGACCTCCTCGTAGGTTTCGAGAGTTTTTTGCTGTCGCATAAACAAAAGCTCCTTTCGCGCCGGAGTAATATCCGGCAGGGGGGTGATACTATCCCTAATTTATATCGTAATATCCGAACGGCACGCTGAAATCTATGCCTCCCACAGTCTTTTCAAGGTAGCTGTCGTGGAGCTGATTATAGCCGTTTATCATCTGTTCTGAACGCACACCGTAGGAAAGCGACATATACGCCTCTATGTACGCGGAAAGATGATCACAGCAGCGTATTATCTGACCGTCTATCGGATCATATTTATCATCGTTGTATTTGCTGTTTATTTCATCTGATGTGGTTATTACACATTTTCCGTCAAGCTTTATCTTTGAGCAGAACTCATGCAGGGTGTAGTAGTCTATTTCCGGATGCCATTCCTCGGGCAGCATCGGGTATACTATCTCGTGCATCTGTTCCGCCTCGATCTCGTTGAGGATCTCGCCGAGCCCTTCTACCGATTTCTTGATAGGCGAAACAATATCCCTTGTCAGAGCCTCTGGCACATCGTGGAACAGACCTGAAAAGAAATTGTTTATAAGTCTGCTGCGGCACGGGTCTTCAAGCTCCAGTGTCATGAAGTATGAAAGTATCGCAACAACGAGCATATGCCCCATAACAAAGGTCTGCGGCATTCTTACCGCTTTAGCCCATCTTTGCTGGTAGCGCAGCTTTCCTATGAGCTGCAGAAAGTCCTGTAAGAACGCGTCGCGTTCAAATTTCACAAAGCCGGGGAAGGTGTTGCATTCCTTTAGTCCGGCGGTGGTCTCGGTCTTTACCCGCTCAATGTCATAGGTCTCGGTGTTCATGGGGTATATTATTTTAAATTCCCAGTTTGTCGCATAATAATGCGCAGCCTTCAGTATTTTCTTTTCAAGTGCGGCATAGTCGGGATCTGTAAAATACCGCTCCATGCGCTCAAAGAATCCGCCGCCAATGCCCTCCATCTCCGGTCTTAGCTGCTCTATTATCCATTTGTCTATCTGACTGCCCTTTTCCTTTACAAGCTTATGGTATATCGGCGGTTTTATGTCTGTAAGAATGCTCCTGTGGAAGAATTCGCATATGCCGCCCTCGGCAAGCAGCTGCATATCAACATGAGCGCCCTCGCATTTTGCGAGAACATAGGCGTAGAACATCTTATGCGCCTGCTTGTCGATCTCAGTAAAGCCAGTCCAGGGGCGTATATGGTCATTCCACCTCTGTATTGACGCCGATTCATATATTAGTGTGATAAGCGATTTTTTGATCATCAAGCTCACGGCTCCTTTCAGAAAAAACAGCCACAGCTCCGGGCAGGGGATACCATTTCCCGGAGACGTACAGATATATTATTCAAGCGTTACCTTATATCCGCTTGATTCAAGTGCTTTTATAACGCGCTTTGCGTGCTCCTTGCCGCCTACCTCGCAAGCCATATGGATGATAGCCTCGTTAGGATCAAGCTCAGCGCTCATTCTGTCGTACTGTACCATGACGATATTTGCGTCTGTTTCCTTTAGTATCCTTGAAAGATGCTCAAGGCTTCCGGGTATATCAAGCAGGGTTGCACGGAATTTGAATTTTCTGCCGCGCTCTGAAAGACCAAGCTCTATTATTCTCTGTATGAATGAAACGTCGATGTTTCCGCCTGAAAGCACGCATACGGCGCGCTTGCCCTTTACGTCTACCTTGCCGGAGAGCACTGCCGCAAGGCTTGTTGCGCCAGCCGGCTCAACTACCTGCTTTGTACGCTCGATAAGGTATAGTATAGCCGAGGAGATCTCAGCCTCGCTCACCGTTACTACATCGTCAGCATAGCGATTTATAAGCTCTACAGTTTTTTCACCCGGGTTCTTTACAGATATGCCGTCGGCAATAGTAAGCGATTTTTCAGTTGTGCAGTGCTTTTTAGCCTTGAATGATTTTGCAATAGCCGGAGCGCCCTCAGCCTGAACGCCTATTATCTTAACTCGCGGGTTTATCTGCTTAACGCATGCCGCAACGCCTGCGAGCAGACCGCCGCCGCCTGCCGGTACTATTATGATATCTACTGTCGGCAGAGCCTCAAGTATCTCTATTCCTATAGTTCCCTGTCCTGCCATTACCTCAAGATCATCAAACGGGTGGATAAATGTTGCGCCCTCCTTTTCAACGATCTCAACAGCCTTGTTGTAAGCGTCGTCATAGCAGTCGCCCTCAAGCACTACCTTTGCGCCGTAGCCCTTTGTAGCCTCTACCTTAGCTATAGGTGTAGACTTAGGCATGCAGATTATAGCGGGTATGTTGTGTACCTTTGAGGCGTAGGCTGTTCCCTGCGCGTGGTTGCCAGCAGATGATGCCACAGCAGCCTTTATCTCGCCGCGCTCGCACAGAGCGGCGATCTTGTTTGAAGCTCCGCGGATCTTGAATGAACCTGTTTTCTGCTGGTTCTCGTATTTGAGGTAGATCTCACCGCCTGTCATGTTTGAGAAGGTCGTTGATTTTTCAAGCTTTGTTTTATGAATGGTGGACGCTAAACGTTTTGCCGCCAATTCAATTTCTTTTAATGGCAAATCCATTGATGTTCATATCCTTTCCTGTGTTGGATCGGCAGTGTTACATTTTTTCACAGCCGTCTGTTAAACTATATATAGTTCATTATATCACAGTCCGCCGTCTATTTCAAGCCTTTTTCCCACATTAAACACGGTTTTTGAATGAGTTAATAATTTATGAACTTTATTAATAAATCATGAACAAATCCATTGATTGACGATTTGA
>CALXSS010000092.1 GCA_944391225.1 uncultured Clostridia bacterium | reverse complement strand
ACCGCAAACCCGTACAATATGAGCTGGAACAGCGCGACGAGCAACAATACCTTTAACGGCACTCTCGTAACTCTCACCTTTAAGATATCCGACAGCGCACCTGGCGGCAATTATCCTGTTGAGCTGAGCTTTTACAAGGGTAGAAACGGAGACTACATTGACGGCTCAAGCGTGAACTATGACATTGACCATAATCCTCTCGGGCTCTCCTATGTGAGCGGAAATGTGACGGTCTCTGAGCATTCCGGAAATGTTATCTCCCCCATCTCGGCACACTATTATGACGAGCTTGATAAAATAGAGATAAACGCGTATCTGCCTGAGGGTATGACGAGTTACAATGGCAGCGTTATTGCCGCTCTTTATGACGGCAATGGCAGACTGACCGCTGTACAGATAAGCGACGCCAGCTATTATAACAGCTTTGTGTTTGAGAATATGACCTCAAATCACACCGCTAAGCTCATGTGGTGGGATATATCAAATAACCTGCGTCCTATAGCAGAGTCTGAAACAATAACACCAAGTGAATAAAAAAGAGGCTGTTGCAAAACTCAACGAGTTTGGCAACAGCCTTTAGGGGCTTTAGAAAAATAGTGCAGAACGGACGAAACGAAGGGGCACAGCCCCCTTGCCCGAAGGCGTACGGGGTACGTCGAGCGGTGAGTTTCGTTCGTAACATAAAGCGATCTTTATGCTGAAATTTTCATTTATGAAAATTTCCACCTTGAACTTGATAGCAGTGATCCTTAAAAAATGGCTTATCTGCTTTGTTCTTTTCGCTTTATGTGGTCTGTGCATTTTGCTACAGCCCCTTTTTATTTCTGTCCTATCAGCCTCATGTACTCTGCCTGCTCCTGCTTCGGTATCCCAAGCGCGTTCATCGCCTGCTCCGCCGTCATTTTCAGATTCACCATCAGCTGCTTTATATTGTTCGTCACTCCAAGCATGATGCCCTTCTGCATGCCTTTTTCTCTCCCAGCTCTCCTATCAGGTTTATATATTTTACCATATTTCTGTTTCAAAATCAATAACAACCGTAAATATTTACAAAACAAATGTTCATACAGGCTTATTTTTTCAATCCCTGTATATCTTTCCTGAGACCTTCCCCATCACCCTGCCAAGACACATAATATCCGCCGCGCCGCGGATAAGGGCATAGCGCGGATTTAGTGATCTTAATCCCTGAGAGGAGTATTGCTTTATGTACACATTTCCCGCATATGAGAATATGCCGATCTCGCCAAATTCAATATATTCAGCTTTCTGTACATACACAATATCTCCGTTATGAAATGACGGTTCCATGCTTGAGCCGGAAACGCGGAGCAGATAATCAGCGCCGTGCGGCGGCGCCTCGTCCACATACACGATAGCGCCGTTTGAGACGTCCATATACTCTCCTGTTCCGGCAGAAACAGGAAAATCATAGAATATAAATGATGAACGACGCTTTGGCAGAACACGACGTTCTGCTGAGACCCGGTCAAACTCGTGGCGTATTAGCTCATATATAAGCTCGCGGCCGCGCGTATCGATCGCGGCAAGCATTTCAATTATCTCCCTGTCCTCCGCCGCGCCCGCGCTTTCATCGGGATCAAACAGCTCGTCAAGCGATCTACCCATACTTCTTACAATATCATGTATCATTATCAGCTTTGGCTCATTAGTTCTACCCTTAAAGAGCTTTTCGACCGTAGAATACGGAATACCTGCTCTCTCGGATATTTCCTTATACGTAAGCGCTGCTTCCGACCTCATCTCCCTGAGTTTAGTTAACCAACTCATAAAAATACCTCCTATTCATATCATACAAGCGCTGTTGCAAAACTCAGCGAGTTTGCAGCAGTATTGCGGAGCTTTAGAAAAACAGTGCATAACGAACGAAACAAAATGGCTCAGTCCTTTGCCTGAAAGCGTACTGTGGTATGGTTTCGTTCGTAATACAAAGCGATTTAAATCCGGAATTATAATTATAATGTAATATTATATATTTGTATTATAACACCAAAAAAAGCATATGTCAATACAATTGATACACGATTTTTGACTTGTACCATAAAAAGCCTTGACATTCACCACACAATATGCTATTATTGATACATAAAGTATCGGTGCTGTATCGACCCGAAAAAAGGAGGCGTTTAATGAAGTATTCACTTGACAGCCCGTATATGCCATATCTGATAGACGAATACAAAACAAGCTGTGAAGATGATGAATGTTCCGAGCCGGAATGCGCTGCCTGCGGCGGCGTTGTAAGGAACGGAGAAAGCTGCTATGATGTAGACGGCGCGATATACTGCATGCGCTGCTCTGAAGCGGCAGACGAGGCAATACTTGAGCTTGTGAGAGACAGATATATATGCGAGCCATAGTATTAAACAAAACGATATGAGTAAGCAGAAAGGGGAAAAATATGAATAACATCAATCTAATTGGCAGGATATGTGAGGATATAACCTATGCGCAGACGAAATCAGGACAAACGGCTGCATATTTCAGGCTGGCAGTAAAGAGCATGACATTCAGAGGCGAAACAAGGACAGACCATATATTATGCCGCGCCTGGGGCAGCATGGCAGAGAGCATGCGGGAGCGGTACAAAAAGGGCAGCAAGATAGCTGTAAGCGGATGTCTGCGCACCGACTGCTGGAAGGCAAAGGGCGTAAAGAACTACGTAACATATGTGGCGGCAAGGAGGATAACTCCCACATCTGAGCTGTTCGGGCAGGATGATGAATAAACAAAGCCGGGAACGGAGGCGGAAGCTTGAACAGCAAAATAACCGAATCCGGATACGGATACATATCGCAGGAGGTAATGAGGGACAAAAGCCTAAGCAGGAACGCGAAAGCGGTGTACGCATATCTTTGCGGATTCGCGGGAAAGGACGGAGCGTGTTATCCCTCGCGCGAGCTTATGAGCGATGAGCTTGACGTTTCAAAGCAGACGCTCACGCTGTATATACGCGAGCTTACAGACAGGAACTACATCAGCCTGTACAACGACGGGCGAGATGAGGGACGATTTACACGCGATAAATTTATTATAACGCATCTTCACAGCGATGAGGATGCTGAAAAAAAGGAAAACAATGCAGAGAGCGCAGACGAGCTGCGCGGAATAAAGGAGCTGTCATACAATGCGGAGGACATAACGCAGATAGACGGAGACAGCAGTGAATATAGAGCGTATCACAAATCGGGAGAGTCCGGCGGAGCATGCGCTGACAGTTTTCTATTTAATAATGATACAGCCATACACGGCTCAGCCGTACATGGCTCAGCCGTACACGGTCCAGCCGTACACGGTCAGGACGCGGCCGGTATAAATAATAATATTATAAATAAAAATAATAATATTAAAAATACCATTTTCAAAAATACCACTTTTAAAAATACCAGCTCTAAAAAGAACAGGCGCAGGCGGAACAGGCGCATTAAAAGCGAGCATGACATAGACGAATATCTCTCGGTAATGCCGGAGGGCAGGCTCAGAGACTCACTCGGAGCATATATCGACATGCGCAGAGAGATGCACAAGCCTCTCATGTACACATCGCTAAAGGAGCTTGTAAAGCGTCTTGGCACATACAGTCAGGACGAGAACGTACAGGCGGATATACTTGACCGCTCCGTGCTGAACTCATGGGTAGGAGTGTACCCTGAGGACAGAAAGGCGGATCACAGCTCTGAAGCATCAGGTCATGTGCGTCAGGGAAAAGCGAACGTGTTTGTAAAGCTTATAGACGAGGGTGCTTTTGAAGACAGTGTATTTTAAGCATCCTAAGGCGATAAGCGAGACATATTACCCTGCAAAGGAGGACGGGAAAATGAATAATCTTGAAGCGTCAAAAATACTTGCCGTACTTGGCGCGGCATATACGCGCAGTATCAGCGAAAGCGACGCGATCGCTCTTGTAAAATTATGGGCGAACATATTTTCGGAGATACCCTACAGCGACGTTGGCGAGGCGGTAATGCGGTTCATCAAAAGCGACACAAAGGGATTCATGCCCTTGCCCGGGCAGATAATGGAGATAGTGGAGTCAAGGCGGATCGAGGCAGAGGGCAGGCTTATAGAGCAGAGGTTTGCGTATATGCTCGAGCAGAGCGCAGAGGCGATGCTGCCGGAGAGCGTAACAGATGCGGAAATGTCAGAAAGCGGCATGCTGCTTGGAGAGCATACAAAGATCAAGGGAGGTGATAGCAATGAATGCAGAGATCAGAGAGCTTAGAACAGACTGTCATTTTTTCAGCACAAAAACAGGTGCGCCGCGCTGCACAATACTGATAGATTTTTACGCGGCGGACGAGTGTGAAAAGAGCTGCGGAAACTGCCCGTTTTTCAAGACGGAAGAGCAGTTCAAAGCAGGATGGACAAGGAGGGATGCTGATGAACAAGCAGAAATTGAAAGAGCTGTTTGAATACAGGCTCAAGATGAGAAAGAGCGCGCCAAACAGGCGCGACATTGAGCGGCTTGTGCGGCTTATAGACAGCGCAGAGGAACAGATCTCGGCTGTAGATGACGAGCTAACGCGGCAGGCGCTCAGAAAGAGGTACATATTGTGCATGAAATGGGACGATATAGCAGACGAGTTCGGCTATTACAGCTCAGACGCGATCAGGAAGATGTGCGACAGGGCAATGCGCTCCCCTCTCACGCACGGCGGCATATTCGGATATGAAAAAGAGGAGGAATAAAAACATGCTTAAAGTATTATTGGTTTTGCTTTCGCTGCTCGCAGGCTGCGCGCAGCAGCCAAATGACGCGCAGAAACTGCCGGAGGATTCATCATTTGAGGTACACTATATAGACGTTGGTCAGGCTGACAGCGCGCTTGTGCTGTGCGACGGGCAGTCTATGCTCATAGACGGCGGCAATGTTGCCGACAGTGATCTTGTGGCGGCGTATCTGAAAAAGGAGAACATAGACGAGCTTGACTATTGTATATGCACTCACGCGCACGAGGATCATGTTGGAGGTCTTTCGGGCGCGCTGTCGGTAGCGTCAGCTGAGAATATAATTGCGCCCAAAACCGGAGCGGACACAAAAGCATACAAAAATTTTGTAAGCAAGGCGGAGGCTCAGGGCGTACCGATAGAGCACCCCTCGGCAGGCGACACATTTGAGCTTGGCAGCAGCACAGTTACGATACTCGGACCTATAAGCGAGAGCGCGGACGATCTCAACAACACATCGATCGTTTTAAAGGTGAACTACGGCGAGACCTCATTCCTGTTCACGGGCGACGCGGAGTATGAGGAGGAACGCGAAATACTGGACGCCGGATATGATATAAGCGCGGATGTTCTCAAGGTCGGACACCACGGTTCTGACACATCCACCTCGTATGTATGGCTGAGAGAAGTGATGCCCGAATACGCCGTGATCTCAGTAGGAGCGGACAACAGCTACGGACACCCCGATGAAACAGTTCTTAGCCGTCTGAGAGACGAGGGCGCGGAGGTATACAGAACGGATATTCAGGGCGATATAATAGCTGTCAGCGACGGAAAGAGCGTGAGCATTACGCCGTCGCGCAATGCAGGGGCTGTGACAAACGAGACAGCCGCAAAGCAGGAGGCAGAAAAAGCGGAATACGCCTATATAGGCAACAAAAACTCCAAAAAATTCCATCGCCCCGACTGCCACACCCTGCCCAAGGAGAGCAACAGGGTATATTTAACGAACCGCGAGGAGGCAATATCAAAGGGTTTCTCCCCCTGCGGTCAGTGTAATCCGTAAACGGCATAAAATATGGCTGCCGCCGCTCCGTTGATCAACGCGCTGTAAACGTCAAGACCAAAGAATAGCTTTCAGTATTGCAAAAAACGCGTTACAGCAGATATTTATTTTTTTGAAAAACCTATTTAAGTGTTGCATTTGCGAAAAAAAATGATATAATACCAATAGAAAGATAAAACATGATTCAACGGAGGTAAAATATGCCGGCTTTAGTATTAAGCATCTCATACGGAAAGGGATGCTACAGACATGTAAAGATAAATGAGGGCTCAACACTATATGATCTTCACAATCTTATAATCAATATCTTTGATTTTACTGACGATCACCTTCATGTGTTTTTTATGAACAACCGCGCATGGGACAAATCCTATGCTTATTACAGTGAATATTTCGAGGAAACTGAAAACTTTACGAATGAACATAAGCTGTCGGAATTCGGACTGGAAAAAGGCTCAAAGTTTTTATACATATTCGATTTTGGCGATGAGCACAGGTTCAATATAAAGGTGTTAAGACGTGAAGATGAAGATATTGACGAACCGCAGGTAATAAGGTCATGCGGAGAGTCGCCGGAGCAGTATCCGCAGTATGAGGATAACTTCCCCATTTTTAACACTTCGGTATTGACAAAGAATGAGCAAAAGCGCGCCGATCTGCTCAATGATTACGCAAACGCGGCTGTAAATCTGTACGGTGTCATTTCATTTGATGAATTTATAGAGCTGTTTAACCGCCAGAATGAGAAAAAAACAGACGCTGACGAAATGTTCGGAACGCTTTTAAGATATGTATATACCGATTCTGACTATTGCTTCTATCAGGACTATTTAGTTGATGTCAATTTTGAGGAGGAAGATTTTAAAGGAGTAAATGAACTGCTCAGCCTGAGGAACGGAAAGCCTAAGTATATACCGCCTAAGGAAACATTCCTCAAATACTCAGACATGGATTATGATGAGAATGCGGCAGGCTATGCCGCTATCAGAAAGCTGCTTGAAAGATCGTTCGGCAGCACGCCTGATGTCCTGGAACTATATCTGTGTATATATTATAACAGAAGAATTGGAATCAGCTTTCATGAGTTTTCACAGCTGCTTGATGAATTTGATATGAAATTCCGCAGCAAAGACGATTTGAGCGAGTTTTTAAAGCTCTTCACTGACGTTTCAAACAACACAAGGATATGGATAAACAACGGCTTCACCCCGTATGAGCTTTCAAAAAAAGCCTCTGCGCGGCAGGTAAAAAGCAAAAAGATCGGCAGAAACGAGCCATGCCCATGCGGCAGCGGCAAAAAGTACAAGCACTGCTGCGGACGCTGAGCGCGCGAGGTATCAAAACGATGAAAATACTGCTTATAGAGGATGATGAAAGTCTCAGGCGCGCAGTCAGTCTAAAGCTCTCGCGCGAGGTGTGCGAGGTGGCAGCAGCCAAGACGATAGCGGAGGCAGAGAAGCTGTTTTATGAGCTCTCTCCCCTGCTTGTGATATGCGATATATGTCTTCCGGACGGAAACGGGCTGGAGCTTTGCCGCAGGATACGCAAAAACAGCGGCGTGCTGTTTCTTTTCCTTACCGCGCTTGATACAGAAGCGGACATAATAAACGGCTATGACGCCGGAGCGGACGATTATATAACAAAGCCGTTTTCGCTCTCCGTGCTCGTGTCAAAGGTAAACGCTATGCTAAAGCGCCGCGTGTCGGAGGAACATCAGAAAATCATACGTTCAGAAAACATCACCCTCAACGCGGATAAAAACAGGGCGTATAAAGACGGCGAGCCGCTGAATCTTACGGCGACAGAATACAGGCTGCTTGAATATTTTATGCTTGCCCCTCAGCGCGTGCATTCCAAAAACAGCATACTTTCCGCTGTATGGGATTCTGACGGAAGCTTTGTGGACGACAACACTCTCGCGGTAAATATACGCCGTCTGCGCGAAAAAATCGAAGCCGACGCTTCAAAGCCCGAGCTTATAAGGAACATACGAGGTCTGGGCTATATCTGGGAAAAGGGATGTGAACGGATATGAAACGAATATTACTGACCGCCGCTATAACAGCGGCGGTTTTGACTGTTGCGATAGGAATATACGGAGGGTCGCTCATACGCTCCGCGCAGACGAACACAGTGAATGCGGTGCAAAGCATTGCAGGAGCCTTATCAAACGAATACCCCGATGCGGTACCGCTCATTGCTGGAGCGGCAGGCGGAGAATATTCGGAAGTCGGAGCGGAGATAATGGCGCGCTACGGCTACAGGCAAGATCAGGAGCTTTACGGCAGCTACAGCAGCGCGATGAGCGGATATTTTATACTTATCGCCGCGCTTGCAGCCGTACCGCTGTGCGGATCAGCCGCTATGTATATATTAAGCGCGGAACAGACGAAAAAAAGAGACAAAAGGATAATATATTATCTCGAACACTGCCTCGACAGCTCCGCCAATGCGGACGAGCTGTCGGGAGACAGGCTGTCCGCGCCGCTCACTGCCGTAGCGGAGCGGCTGCGGCTCAGCGCTGAACGCCGGAGCGCAGAGCGCGAAAACATAAAATCACTTGTTTCAGACATATCCCATCAGCTGAAAACGCCTGTGAGCGCGCTCAGGGTCTGTCTTGACATGTGCGGGGAATCACAGACTGAAAACGAGCGCAGCGAGTTTATAAGCCGCGCGCAGACTCAGGCAGACAAGCTTGAAAAGCTGTGCGCCGCGCTTGTGAGCATATCCAGGCTTGAAGCAGGAATGATAGAGCTGAAACCGGAGCAGACGGACGCCGGCGACATAATAATAAGCGCGGTAAACGCGATATACCCCAAAGCAGCTGAGAAATCCATCGAAATATCGTTTGACGCAAGCGAAAACGCGAAGATAAACGTTGATCCGCACTGGACAGCCGAGGCGATAGCTAACATACTTGATAACGCGGTAAAATACAGTCCGCGCGGCAGCGGAATAAGGATAAGAATGCAGAGGCTTTACAGCTTTGTAAGGATAGAAATAGAGGACAGCGGCTGCGGCATACCGCAAAACGAGCGCAACAGCATATTCAAGCGTTTTTACCGCGGCGCAAGCGACACGGTAAAAAATGCGGAGGGCACGGGAATAGGTCTGTATCTTACGCGGCGCATAACAGAGGATCAGGGCGGGACTGTAACAGTACGCACAGCAAGCGGCGGCGGCAGTATATTTACAGTACAGCTGCCTTTGTAAGCTGATCGTAAGACAGTTTGTAAGACAGCCGTAACATTGCCGTGATATAATAAAAGAAAAAAGAGCTAAGAAAGGATCACGGCATGAAAGCAATACTTGAAGCAATAGACCTCTGTAAATATTACGGGGAGGGCGAAAGCCTTGTAAAGGCAGTAGACGGAATTGATCTGCGCATAGAGCAGGGCGAATTTGTGACGATAGTCGGAAAATCAGGAAGCGGCAAATCAACGCTGCTGCATCTTATGGGCGGACTTGAGATACCGACCTCGGGCAAGGTGCTCATAAACGGAAAAAATATAGCGTCAATGAACGAGGAGCGTCTTGCGCGTATGCGCAGGCAAAAGATAGGCTTTGTGTTCCAGTCGTTCAATCTTATACCATCTCTGAGCGTGTGGGAAAACGTTGTTCTGCCCATTGGACTTGACGGCAGAAAAACCGATGCTGACTTTGTAAACGATATACTTGAAACTATAGGCTTATCAGACAAAAAGGACAGCATGCCCAACACCTTATCGGGCGGCCAGCAGCAGAGAACGGCAATAGCGCGCGCTATAGCCGCGCGACCGTCAGTTATACTCGCAGACGAACCAACAGGCAACCTCGACACCAAAACAGGCGACGAGGTAATGGCGTTGCTCAAGCATTCATCAGCAAAATACGCGCAGACGCTTGTAGTTATAACTCACAACGAGGACAT
>CALXSS010000091.1 GCA_944391225.1 uncultured Clostridia bacterium | reverse complement strand
CTAAAAGCCTCACAAATCGCACAATTATGCGACTTGTAAGGCTTTTTTTCGTTTCAAAGTGTCAAATTCGGGATTATTGCATATCTTGTAAATATATGCAATAATTATACCATATTACGTAATATTTGTCAATATATCTGTTAATAATTGTTTGTATAGACATATATTAGCATTTGTCACATTTTAATACTATTCGTTTCTTATATTCACGGTTATAAGCGTATTTAACGCCGTAATAGATCCAGCGACGTCCGGTTTCTGCGATAGATCCAAGTCTGGAAAAGAAAAAAACTCAGCTCACGAACGGCGCAGATCAGGACAGCGAGCAATAAAAAAAGAGCTTATGAGGATTGTTGTAAAGCTCAAAGAGTTTACAACAATCCTCATAGCTCCCTTAGTGTCTATCAGAAATAAGTCACAACACCGTAGATCAGTATTGCAGCCGCAAACAGCGGTAAAATGTATGCGCAATATATTCTGAGCTTCTCCGGCATTTTCGGACCTTCTCCAAAATTTGCTTCCTTTATAAATTTGTTCCAACCCCAACCATAACGGCTCGTACAGAACAAAATATAAACTATTGAGCCAAACGGTAAAAGAAGATTACTTACAAGGAAATCCTCAAGATCCATAATAGTATTGCCTGCCTTGAGAGGCTCGAAAGCAGACCAAAGATTAAAGCCGAATACGCATGGCAGTGAAAGAGCTGCAATTATTATCATATTTACAAGTGCTGACTTTCGTCTCGTCCAGCCGAATGAATCCATTGCAAAGCTGATAATATTCTCAAACACTGCTATTATAGTCGACATAGCCGCAAATGTCATAAATATGAAGAACAGACTTCCCCATATTCTTCCTCCAGGCATTACATTGAATACATTTGGAAGTGTTATGAATATAAGGTTCGGACCGCTGTCAGCCTCGATATTGAACGCAAAGCATGCCGGGAATATAATAAGTCCCGATACTATTGCAACAAAGGTATCGAGCGCTTCAACTATAAGAGTTTCGCCAAGCAATGTGCGCTTTCTGTCAAGATAGCTGCCGAATATCTGCATTGCGCCAATGCCGATACTCAATGTAAAGAACGACTGATTCATGGCTGCAACTATAATATTGCCTATACCTACCTTGCTCACCTGCTCCATGTTAGGTACAAGATAGAACTTGAGTCCCTCTGCACCTCCCGGCAGCAGAATACTGTTCACAGCAAGAAGCATGATAAGAACTATCAGCGCAAGCATCATCCATTTTGTGATCTTCTCAACGCCCTTTTGCAATCCGAACGAACATATTCCGAAACCTACTACTACGACAAGCAGCATCCAGAATGTCATTTCTCCAGGCTGACCTATCATCTCGCCAAACATCTCACCCACGCGCTCTACGCTCGCGCCTACAAACTGACCTGTCAGCATCTTGTAGAAATAATCGAGCATCCAGCCAGCAACCACAGTGTAGAACATCATAAGCAGATAGTTGCCCGCAACACCAAGTATAGCGTGCAAATGCCATTTCTGACCGGGTTTTTCCAGCTTTCTGTAGCCCTTTGCTATTGAAAGCTTACTTGCGCGGCCTACGGCATATTCCATAGTCAAAATAGGAAGACCCATGATAATTAGGAATAATATGTATATCAATACAAACATTCCGCCGCCGCTGTTTCCCGTTACGTACGGAAAACGCCAGACATTGCCAATACCGATAGCACATCCAGCTGAGATCAGTATGAAGCCAAGTCTTGAACCAAACTTTTCTCGTGCCATATTTTTCCTCTTTTCATTATAATATTATTGCTTACACAACCATAATATTATAACACTATATCACAGCACCGTCAATACAATTATCAGTCTTTTGTGCAAAATATCGGTGTTATTGTCAAATTATATCCTGCGCATATTTGTCGGCAATTTGATCTCCAAACTGCCGTTTTTCACGGAAACTCTGATCCTTCCGCGTATGCTCATAAAGCTGCATTCAAAGCTGTCTATTATATCAGTGCAGCGCGGAGCTATCTCTACCGTTCTAAACGCGTCATCACTTCTTATCCCCGCTACATCAGTATAGAACCACTCCATAATATGTCCCAGCATATCATGATTGCGGCTGCGTGCATCGTCGCGCCAGAATTCAGGCAAAGTAGTTTCTCCGTTCTCCACAAAACGCAGATAAGATGGATTATCACTGCGCGTTATCATTCTGTGTACAATATCATTTCTTCCGGCGGCGGATAAAGCGCGCAGTATATAGACAAGTCCTATCTCGCCGCAGCGCAGCACGCCGTCGCTGCTTATTCTTACGAGCGTATCCATAACACCTGTTCTGCACTCCTCAGGCACAAGCCCAAGCATAAGCGGCAGCGCCTGATTTGTCTGAGTTATACCGCTGCCGTCAAGTGAACGGTAATACATACCGTTGCCGCTGCACAGCAGAGCACTGTTATATTCATTTTTGACCCGCTCCGCGCGCGCCTTAAGCTCCTCCCCCTCGCTCTTGCCAAGTATCTCCGATACCTCTGCAAGAACGATAAGATCACGATAATAAAAAGCTGTTTCTACATTTTCACGGCAATTCCCTCTATTCTGCTCTATTCCCCAGTCGCCCAGACCGCGGCTTATGAAATGAGCTCCGTCAGGATAAATATTTTTATCATACTGATCATTCAGATAATTTATGTATTTCAAAGCTGCATCGTAATTCTTTTCAAGAGTCCTCCTGTTGCCATAAAATCTGTACTGCTCATATGGCGCGAGTATAACTGAGCTGCCCCAGGGCAGTATATCCCAAAAACTGCCCTCTCCTCCGTCAAACAGAAAACGGGCATACCGCGGCGCTATAGACGGAACAAGCCCGCCGGAATATTCATGCTTTATAACGCCATTATCAATATCCTTTTCATTCTCTCTATACTGTGAATCGCGTATATCCATAGCTATCTTGTCCCACAATGTTTCCACGTTCAGGTTATACATAACCGATCGCGCCATCAGATGATCCGGTTCAAGCCAGCCAAGCTTCTCTATAGTAGGACAATCCGTATGCAGATGATTCAGGTTGCTTTCCATCGCTTTTAGTATGATCCTGAATATGCTATTATACCGTTCATCGGAACATTTAAAGTGTCCCACATCCTCGGCTGATGTTGTCACAAAATAAGATAAAAACTCTATTATCTCACAGTCCTCAGCACCCTCCAGCTTATACCACCTTGCGCCGTTTACTGAAAAACGCTGCTCAAATACATCTGTTCCGCCGCTCAGTATAAGCTCCGAATACGTGTTTACTGTCTGCTGTATATCTCCGTCCGCCCCGAGTTTTTCAGCGGGTATCAGCCTTATTTTCTGCCCGAGTCTGCCCTTAATCGTTATCTTAAATTGTGATGACATATTCTGCCCGAAATCATATATCATACGTTCGCTGTCTACGCATTCACCCTTATAACAGTATTTTCTCACTGGCGGCGCATAGTTTACAGGTATTATCCTGCCCACAGGCGATCTCTCACCCAGCAGCTGAGCACCAAACCATTTCGGAGTGATCCGGGCATCCATATCCTCGCTGCCGTAAATATTTGCAAGAGTAGTGCGCGAATAGCTGACCTGCCAGCTCTCATCAGTTACTATCCGAGCATTGTCAGTTGTCAGCACGGCAAGCACTCCTATACAGTCGCCAAAGCTTTCATATCCCTTATCGGCGGTATAGAAGTGCCTCCCTCCGCTCTCACCGGCATACCAGCCATTAGCAGCCTCTATCATTACCGTATTTTCACCTATAACAAGCATATCGCTTATATCGTATGTGTAATAGTGTATATGCTTGTTAAAATCCGTCTGACTGCCCTCATAAGCATACTTTCCCGCATGAGCGCCGTTTACAGCCACCTCGAACTGACCTGATACACAAACAGAAAGATATGCTTTTCCGCCGTTATGATCAAAACTGCGACAGGCAAGAAATGGCTTTGCCTCTCCTGTGCCTATCCATTTGACATCGGTATCTCTCAAGCCTGTTATAAAGCTGTATTCCTCACTCTGATACTGAATGTCCGTCTCATCCCACACAGTGATCCTGTATTTATAAAGACTGTGTTCCTTAAACTGCAGCTTTAATTCTATATTGTTCTGCTCGTCAGAATACACCTTTCCGGTAGAATAAACAAGCTCGCCGCCTGTATAAATATCTATCTTATAGGCTGTCTGCATGCCCCTGCCAGCCGCATACCGCCACATAAATACCGGATCATCGCCAACACCTGTCTGGGCGCTGTAATTCTGTATCATAGCCTCCGTTATTTTCACAGTTTTGCCCTCCATCGCTCATTTATTGATAAATATATTGATATTCTATCATAATATCTTAATTTATCAAGATTTATAATTGACTAAAATAGATCAATTCTTGACATATATCCATAACAGAGCTATAATATACCTATGATATGACAGGAGTGAGCATTATGAAACAGGTCTTCAAACAGGCAGTTTTTTTTGAAAACGGCGGCTGCATATCAGCCGGAAGATACACAGAGCACAAGCGTGAAAACATGCACTCGCATGATTTTTTTGAGCTTTCCTATGTTTATGAGGGCAGAGGCATCCATAAGACAGGCAGTAATCGGCAGCAAAATGTGCGCGAAAATGATTTTGTCATTATAAGTCCCGGCGCCGAACACTGCATGATCTCGCCGCCGGAGGTCAGCATTAAGGTTTGCAATCTGCTGATATGCTCTGACACAGCAGCCGCTGTTGCCGAACGAATAAAACAGACAGACTTTTGCGCCAGCAGTTTTGCAAGGCTTATTTCAGATGCAGAGCCTTTTTGTGTTGTCTTGCGCGACAACTCTGGAATGATGCGAGCCTTGCTTGACTGCGCGGTATATGAATACAGCAACAGGAGAGCCGCATCTGACACGGTTCTTGAAAACACCGCTGTAAATCTGTTCATTATGGCTGCCCGCATATATGAAAGCATGCAGAACGGAGAATATTCTGATGCTTATTCCTCCGTCACAGATGTAATAACCGGATATGTCCGCGCAAACTACGGAAGCAGTATTTCGCTCCGCCAGCTTGCAGCGCTTGTCCACCTGTCTCCCGAATATCTTTCAAGGCTGTTCAAAAAATGCACCGGAAAGCGTCTGTATGATTTCATAACCGAAACAAGAATAGACAAAGCGCGATATTTTCTATGTTCCACAAACGATACGATCGATTCCATTGCTATACGCTGCGGCTATGATTCTCCGGCATGCTTTCGCCGAGCATTTCGTTCAATCAATGGTATGAGCGCGTCAGAATACAGAAAAAGAGGAGGCTGCAAAGCTTAAAAAGCCATGCAGTCTCCCCGCGTTACTTAGAAAAATTGTGCAGAACGGCTGAAACAAATGGCGCAGACCCCTTTGCTACAGCCCCATAGACTTATAGTATTTCAGAGCTGTTCGGACAGCGGTAGTAGCCGTTTTTCTTAGCCTTACCCTTATAATCTATAGCATGTACCGGGCAGCCGTGCAGGCACGCAAGACAGAACATACATTCCCTGCCAAATACCGCCTTACCGCTCTGTATGTCAATATTATTTACGGGACAAAGCCTTGAGCACATGCCGCAGCCTGTACATTTATCGCTGACAGCAAAACCGCCTTTATCAACCATGAATCTGTTGAATCCTGCATTTGCTATCCTTGTTAATCCGCTTAAAACAGCAGAACCTATTCCATTTTTCTTTCTCTCAAAGCTGCCGCCTGAAACTATCACATCAGCAGCCCTGTCTATATCCGGTACAGCCTTTCGTATTATTTCTATTGCCTTTTCTTTCGGCGGCATCTTATATGACACCGTATAATTATCCGGCATTCGCAAAGCGCAGAACCCCATATATTCAAGTCCTTTTTCGTTTATGATGCGACGGCAGTATTCGTCCGCCGCTCCCGCGAACGCTCCCATAGTAGCTATAATATATATCTTCTTATTTCCGCAAAACTCAGCATCGTTTATAAGCTTTTCTATCCGCATCGGTAGACGCCAGGCATATATCGGCGCAGCGATAACAAATGGCTTCTGTGAACTGAACCTTAGCGGCTCATCATTCTTTAAAACATCATTTAGCGAAACAAGCTCATCGCCCAGTCTTGCGGCGATCCTCTCTGCAGCAAAGCGCGTATTGCCGGTAGCTGAAAAATATAGTATCATTACGACTCACCCCTGTATCCTGCTTAATCTTTTCTCTTATATATTATCGGTTCATCATAGCCAAAGGTTCTTTTTCCGTTTACCTCTATTGTTTCCGAGACCTCAAGGCAGTCCTCTGAAAACCTCTCAAATAAAGTAAACTTTACCACAGGTGTAAACATACTTGTACTGCCCCCCTCCCACGTTCCGTCGTTTTCTATATAAACAGCCGGGGTGAATTTTTCTGACACTTTTAACGCGTTATAGTCCACGCAGGGAAGTTTCTGATATGTAAATGAATTCTTGTCACAGCCGTCAGGAATATCATATGATGTAAGCTTTACAGCTCCTTCCTCCTCCGTAAACAGGAACAGATGCGGCGACGCGTGTGTCCCGGCACTTGTGGTATAATAGCTTTCCTCCACCATAAATATGCCTTTGAAGTCAGTTGGGAGATTTATTATCTTATCATTGCATACGCTGTTCACATGCTCAGCATATGGAAAATCCTTTCCTGATTTTTTCATCTCCTCATACTGCTCAGTGTTGTTGAACTCACCTGTTATTATATCCATAAATCTATTAAGCTTATCCATTATCTTACCTCCATTTATATATTACTTATTATAAGTCCGCCGTTCATGTTGCTGATCCTTACATATCCGCTTTCAAACGGCAGCCATGCTCCGCATGAAAGCGTATATTTCATGTCGTTTGTGTATTTTGTCTCATCATCTATCGTAAGCACGTCTGAATCAATGAGCTTCGGAACATATTTATCGAGTGTGTCAAAGCAAGTCATCTCTATTCTGCCGCCGCGGTAAAGCTCCTTATATACCGCGTAATATGACCGGCTGTCGGGCTGTGGCTGAAGATATTTTTCCGGCTTGTCAGTCAGCACATATTCATACAATCTTGTCTGAGCGGCAATTGACTGCTCCTTTGTATAAAGCCCGTATGCGTCAAACTTATCCTCGCCTACCCCGTCCATTATACCGGCATTGTACATCCTGTAAACTGGATCCTTTGCCCAGTCAGATACTGTATCGGCAATATATACCTCTGCCGCGCTCGTGGACGCGCCGAGATATGATGCCGTTCTCGCTAAAACAGCGGCAGCCTGCTCACGAGTGATAGAGCTGTACGGCATAAACTCAGTATCAGTAACACCGTTGATTATCCCGGCTCCTGCAAGTGCAAGTATATGCGGATCAGAACAGTCTGTAAACGCCTTGCCCTGCTCCGGCTGAACACCACAGCAAAGCAGCATCTCATATATCAGATCGCAGAACTGCATCCTTGTCAAAGGCTCCGTAAAGCTGCCCTCCTTCATATAAAGCGGTACTATACCGTAATTATACGCCTTCTCCATATAGGGCTTTGCCCACTCAGAGGCAGTATCATTTTTGAGCGCCGCATTTGACACTATATTTTTAAGCAGCATATCATTTTCAGCTATGTACCTAACGCCGTTGATATCCATGCCGCTGCCGATATGATATTTGCCATTTATTACGATGTCAGAAAACTCTCTGTCGTCAAGGCTGCCCTTTTCATACCTGACAAGGCTCATATCCCCGATGTATTCAGGGACATCAAGCTTGACTGTTACTGACGTGCCATCAGCCCTGACAAGCCTTGCCTCGCTCAGCTCGCCTATCTGCTTGCTTAATGTTATTTCATGCGGTATCTCGCTTATACCGGGCTGCGACCATGTCGCCCCGTTATCATATGAAGCATATATTCCGTGAAGCAGATCACGCACATAAATAACTCCGTTTGCAATATCTGCCTCGTTAGGCATTACGGGCAGAGTGAATTTGTTTATTATTTCATAGCTGCTGTCGAGCACATAAACTGTATTGCAGTATCCCCACAGATTTGAATAATAATACAGGTTTCCGTCCCATGAGCACCAGCGTACAAGATGTATATCTCCGCCGTCAATAATCTCATAGCTGCCTATATTGTCAGAAAATTCTGCTGACGCGTTCTCACCAAGTTTATCCTTTACAGTCTCCAGGCTTACGCCTGTAAAAGGATATGCGTCTGTTTTCGAAACATAATCATTTATCTTCACATTATCGCTGTCTGCTATTGTGAATTTATTCTGTATGCCGCCGTTTACATTTACAGGTATGAACATATTCACGCTGAAACGCGTAGTTTCACCGGCCGGCAGCTTTACCGATACCATTGGAGTGAATACAGCCTCGTTTGTCATGCCCTTGCTGTTGGCGCTCTTAAAATTTCCGTCCTCATCAGCCGCATACGATATAACATTCGACTTTGTCTTTACTTCATATTGAAAATACCTGTCTTTGCTGCCGTTGTTTGTGATCTCCAGCTCATACGTTTCTGTCACGCCATAGTTTCCGAGATTGCATGCGTAATTCTCTATGCCGGATCTGAATATATCACTGACTTCAAAATTCGGAGAATAATTATCCTGTGAGAACCCGTAAGCGCTCTCGTATTTCGACGCTGATGTATGGCGCGTATCGAACACCCATACATTATCCTTTTCTGTGACATTCTTGCCGTAATATGTAAGCTTGTTATCGTCCTTGTATTTCAGCTGTATCATATCCGATTCGGCAGCAGTATATTTTGACCAATAATCCGCGACAGGATTTATATTGCTGCACCAGTATTCAACTGTATTCCCCTCCGGCGAATACTGATTATATACAGTTCCGGGCAGAGCCGTGCCTGAGGCTGTAGTATCATCTATTGTATAATGCAGAGTATCTGTTTTTACTTGAGGCAGCGTATCGGCTATACCCTTTACTGTATAGTCATAACGGTAGATTCCAAAACCGATATTATCCGGCAGCTTAGACCGGTCTCCAAGCTTTCCGTTATACCTGAGCGCGGCAGTATTCATGTCAATGCTGCCTGACTCAAGCTCAATAAGCGCCTGATAGTGCACAGGATCGCCGAAAAGCACCTCCATATAATCATCAAGATATTGGCTCAGCCACACTGTCTCGCCTTTCTTTATATGAACAGTTACAGGCTTATATTCTGCCGGATCATACCTGTATGCGCCGCGCATATCGATTATAGGCTTTCCGAGCATATCGGCGCACACTCCGACAAACTCCCAGTCTTTCATATAGCAGTACACATTGGAGCTGTACTCATACGCCTGAACGCGTATAGTTTCAAACGCCGCGTTTTTGATGGTCAGAACAGTATCCTCCAAAGCTGTGAACGAGGTGTCTACTTCAATGGTATATCCGCGCTTGCCGCCGCCGGTAAGATTGAAGTACGACATATACAGATAATATGTGTCAGGTCCGAGAGATCCATAGCTTGAAATGTACCTCGGCTCATCGCCGTCAGCCATTGCGGCATCGTCTATGCCCTCCGGATTATTATTGTATATATACTTTCCTCCGCCAGTCGTATGAAAAACTATATCCTGTGGCTCAATTGTCGGAGCAGGTTTCTCATTATCCGCCGCGTATACAGCGCTTGAGAGCAGCAGCGCAAATGCTGACAATGTCAATGTTCTTACTATACCATTCATTATTTTACCTCCCGTTACGATCTGGTAGTGTCAAATAGACACCCCATTTTTTATTTTAAATTTCTTTAAAATCGTTGATTTTATGAGGTTTTTGCTTTT
>CALXSS010000090.1 GCA_944391225.1 uncultured Clostridia bacterium | reverse complement strand
CTCACCTCAGACACAAAGGCATATTCAGGCGAGGGAACGATATATGCGGCAGATCTTAAGATAGTAAACCTCAACAGCCAGGAGGAATACAGCGATGCGGTGGTAGTAAAATACCGCAACACTCTGCCGGAGCTTATAGCACAGTATGCTGTGCAGAGAAACGGCATACAGGAGCCGCAGCGAGTTATATATATGTTCTATGACCGTGTGGGCATAGAGACCATAACAGAAGACATCGGCTCGGGACCTGAAATATGCAGCTTCCAGAGCGGAGTATATTACGCGCAGTATATGCAGTCTTGCACGCCGGTCATCACAGTTACAGATGTTCTTGGCAACACTCTGACAATAAACGGGCCTGAGGTGGACGATGTATTCAATACAACAGACCTTGCAGAGAATGTTGATTACAGGATAGCCGTGCTTGATCCTGACGGAGCGCCTGTAGAGGACGGCAGGTATTACAGGAGCGTGTCTGTAGGCGTAGAGGCGATAGCCGGAGGAAAGAACTTCAGTGTAAGCCCGTCCGGAATGGTCGATGTAAGCACAGAGGCGGCAGTTATATTCAGGCTGACAGATGAAAACGGCGGCATAGGCTATATCAAATACACACCGCCGGTAGACGTAACACCGCCGGGTATAAGCGTGTTGCAAAACAACAGCGGCTCAATGGTAAGCGAGATAGAATACAGTGTGATTGTAAGCGAAACAAAGTCAGGCATTAAGAGAGTATATGTCAGGGGCGGCGGAGCAGACGGAGGCGATCTTGAGCTGACGGCTGTGGACAGCTCAGGCGGCTACAGCATATACGAGTTCACAGCAAAGGATGCGAACGAGTATACAGTATGCGCAGAGGACATGGCAGGCAATACAGCCGAGGCAACGGCAAAATCGAACTCAAATATTGTCGGAGACCTGAAGATCGTTGATTCACACAGTGAAACAGGCATAACGAACAAGAATGTAACAGTTACTCTTGAGGCAGAGGACGGCAGACGCATCTATACGAGCGCGGCAGGAGCTGCTGACGACACTCTCACAACGCAGGATTATACTCTTTACGGAAACCGTGTATCTATAAAGAAGAACGGTATAGTGACCATAAGATGTACTGATGAAATAGGCAGCATTGTCGATCACAAGATAGCGGTAGCAAACATAGATAAAGAGCCGGCTGTGGTAACATGCAGCGTAGAGCCTGTATATGACGAGACCACAAACGAGCTTATGCCGGGTCTTGCGAGAATAAAGTTTTCAATGGATCCTTCAAGCGAGGATTATGGATATGTTGATCTTATACGCCTTAAGGACGGCGATGTTGTAGCAGGACTCACACAGGCGGAGATATTTGAGCTGTGGCTTGACTACACCTTAAATCCTGATAAATATCTCGGAACACCTGAGTTTGAAAAGCTTTGCGAGGAGCTGTTCGCGTCTGACATAATGCTTGACACCACATATGTTGATGTTGACACAAACGGCAGACACGCGTTCTATTTCCGTGACAGAGCCGGAAACATAGGCATGTCATATATAGATGTAAATATAATCGACGATGTAAAGCCTGAGATACAGAAGATAGAATGGAGCTATGACCGTCTTGAAGCGCCGGATTATACCACGACAGTATCTGAAAAGGGCGAGGTAAAGGCAGAAAACGGCACGGCGCTAATAGACAGCGCGCTTACAGGAAGCGTGACAAACCAGAATGTCACAGTGAGCATAACCTCAAATGAGCCTGTAATTATATACGGCGATGGCAGCAGCGAGTACAGCACAACAGTCAGCAAGCAGTTCACGCAGAACGGCTCATACAGGTTCATAATAGCCGATAAGGCAGGAAACCAGAGCGAGGTAATAGTAACTGTAACAAACATCAGCAAGGACGATATATATATAGAGCTTGCCGGCAAGGAGGACATAGTTCTTATAGAAGGACAGGAAAGCGGCTTTGACACGGGCGAGATAACAGACTTCAAGGTCTACAAATATAACGGTTCAGGCGAGAAGGAATATCTTGAAAAGTATACACAGAGCGTAGATCTTGGCGGACTGAATATAGAAGACATATCGTCCAATGAATTTGACAGAAACAAGCCTTACACAGTGCGCTACACAGCGTGGGACGAGGCAGGAAATAAGGCGGAGATCACAAGACGCGTGATCCTCTGCGGCTCAGATGATATGATGGTGACAGTGAACGGAAAGCTGCCCGATTCATCTAACAATGTGTTCGTAGACGGCACAGGCGCGGATATAGAGATAAACAATTATAATATGTTCGCAGCGGTAAAGGTGATAAAGGGTCAGTATAACGGAGCGCAGATGAAGACGATGGGAGCGGAGACAGCAGCGCCGGGCGGCAAGTGTCATATAGACTTCAGTCAGGGCAGCGGCTGGTACACTATCGGAGTGAGAACGCTTTATCAGGATATGTATACTATCCGGGTATATGTATCAACAGAGAATTGAGCATTTGCAGAGCGTCAAAACGCTTAACGAATGCGGTGCGGGCAGGGCGCGCGCGTCCTGCCGCGCACGCAACGGAATAAGGAGGATCATCAGATGAAACTAATAAAACGAATAATCTCCGTTGGTGTAGCGGCGGCTCTTACAGTTCCGTTGATCCCCTGCGCAGCGAGCGCGGCGGAGGAGCAGAGCACAAAGAGCATAAGCAATGATTATATTGAGTTTTCGGTGAACGAGGATACGGGATTTTTCAGTATAGCAACGCTCGAGGGACACCCGCAGAAGAAAGCCGATAACAATATGGATCTGCTCTATGACGGCAGCTCGGTAGAGACATCGTTCACCACCGTGCGCATAGATGGAGACGATTATATATTCGGACAGGATTACGGCTTGTTTGATATAACCTCAAGCAGAGCTGAATCGACTGTTGACGCGGTGAACAACACTATAACGACCGTGTGGAATATAAAGGATATAACCATAACACAGATAGCGGAGCTGTCAAGAACGGAAAACACACTTCATACCGGAAACGTATTTTTAAAGTATGTAGTAGAGAACACATCAAACAAAACTCACAATATAGGCATAAGGGTCATGCTCGATAACTCATTGGGCGAGATAGACGCGCCTGTAACACTTGTTCAGAAAGAGGTCGCGCCAATATCCAAGGAGACTGAGTTCATATCAAACGGCAGAGACCCCGGCGCGAATATAAGGTTTATAGACAGCTATGAGCAGCCTACAAAGGAGGCATATATCACTCTCAGCGATAAGGAGGCAGTAGCAACGCCTGACAAGATCGTTGTAGGACACTGGTATAATATAGCGTCTACAAAATGGGATTACACGCCCGACAAGGATTTTTCATTCGATACCGGCTTTAACAGCTACGGCACAGCCGATACCGCGACAGCGCTCTACTGGGAGGAGACTGAGTATGAGCCCGGCTACAAGTCAGGCGCGAGCGTAACGTACGGCGTTGGCGAGTTCACAGAGGGCTACCGCAGCAGCATATTCAATATTTCAATGGAGCTTGACGGCGAGCTTGAATATGAGGACGGCAAGTACAAGAATGACATTGTAGAGGCAACTATCAATATCTACAACAATGTAGACGGAAGTGTTGATCTCAACAACGCAAAGCTCGAATTAACAGCAGATGACGGCATAACATTTCTGAGCGGCAGCGACAGCAATTTAGTCGAGACCGAGACCTTCAGCTCAGAGCTTGGCTTCATAGGCGCGGGAGATGTTGTGACCACAAAGGTAAAGCTCAGGGTAGCAGTCCAGCCGGAGCTGAAGGCTCTTGAGGTAATGGCGACAGTTACCGGAAACACATCTGACGATACCGTGTCGGTATCAAAATATATTATCGCGCCCGGCAGCAGCACAAGCAAGGCGGATTTTGCGATAACCAGCATATATGCAGACAAATATCATATAACAGGGCAGAGGGTAATGACGGTAAAAGGCACATTCCCCAAGGAGCTGCTCGACGATAAGACAAAATGGAAGACCGCTCTTGTAAATACCGAGTATCCTGACATAAGGTATGAAATAGATCAGGATGACGTGACCGTGTCAAGCGATACCGAAATGATGCTCATCAATAATTATGATATGGTAGAGGGCATATACAAGCTTGAGGTAGCGTTCTTTGAGGATTACAAGGAAATAATCGGCGATATGTACATATCCGACCAGACTGTACAGATAGTGAACGACCCGTCATACATATGTCCTGATTTTGGTATTGTGGGAGTGCTCAGATACGGCAGCGGAATGAATTCCAAATACGGATTAAAGGCATTCAACACAGAGGAAGAGCTTAACCAGTACAAGGCGGTAATGGCTCAGGACGGCGTGGCGGATATACCTTTAGTGTTGAGGGGAACATTTGCCCCGTCAAGAGATCCTGAAACTGATGTTATAGTAGGATATACTGCAACGAGCAGCTTCACAGTAAATAACGTGCTGTTCGGAGAGGCAAGATCGACGATTTCTCATCTTGGCGGAAATATAGTAGATGGAAATATAAACAGCAACGGCGTTGAGCTATACGGAGTTGACAGCGCGAGCGCAAAAAACTGTGAGCTTTTTAGCTGTGACTGGAAAATAAGGCTTGACAATACTGTAGAGTATACACTTGCGGCGCAGAATATCAAAATAGAGGCAGCCGGAATAAACGGATATACATTGTCTGTAGTGGGCGGATTCCTGAATCTGAAATACGGAGTATTCGGAAAGAGCGCGGATTACGGCGATATTCTTAATTTCGGCGGAAAGTATACATTGGCTGGATACAAAAACTCAGATCCAGGCGAATCAGCAGGAAAGACATCAGCGGGCGGCAGCAGCGGAGGAAGCGACTCAGCAAATAAGGTAGAACAGCCCGAATGGGCAAAGCTTTCAGGCAGCGCGCTTTATGCTTCTGCCGAGATCACTAACTGCTATGTGAACAAGGAAGGCTTTGTCGGAATAGACAGCGCATTTGAGATAGGCATAAGCAAGGCAAGCCTCAGGACCGGTGTCAGAACACCGGTATTTATGCTTCATCTTGAGGTTGACACAATAAACGACAAATATTTAGGAACTATCAGGCTGCCGATAGGCAAATATACGGCAAATATGACATTAGGATTTGCAAATGTGTATATGCCGGCATTTGATGCTTATCCGTTGATGATCAATGACCTTGCATTTTCATTAATAGCGCCTCCTACAAATCCTATACCGTTGTTTGATCCTTATATTGACCTTACTCAGCTGGGATTTGGATTATATAACCTTGTAGATATAGGAGATATGGTAAACGCTCAAAGCTTCGAGGAGGCAGTTCAGACTGTCAACTCATCTCTGATTGAGATACAGGCGCAGTTAGGAATTTTGTTTGTAAGAGTTATGAATATGGTGGGTGCAGCTAATCTTGGTATAAATCATTGGACACTGAGCCTGACGGGAACATTACCGATAGTGCCTGGTATAAGCTCAGCTATAAGCGGCACAGCAAGGGTAACATATCCGTACACCGATCCGAATAAGGGAGAAGTACCGGCTAATGTCAAGTTAAATGTGACAGTATCCAACAATCTTTTGAATATATTCGTAACGAGAGGCGCGATGAATATCGGCTTTAAACCGGGTGAGAGCTTCGATAATTTTTCAATTGAATTATACGGCGGATTATTCATACCTCAGCAGTTCCCGCTCATAGGAGGCATGGAGCTGCTTGGCGCGACCGGCTGTCTGGATCTTGAAGGCATATCCGGAACGGTAGATGCATTCGGAATAGAATTAGGCTTAAGAATGGCATGGGATGACGGAAATATAATATGGATCTACAGTGATGACGCTGATGTGTCAGATAAGCTGACCATGTCAAACATGGTATATGTGCCTGTTGAGCTGACGAGTGATGACACAGTTCAGCTGTTCTCAGACGAGGGCGGAACATTCATATCCGGAAAGGTAAATACAAGCTCCGAATACAGAACTCTTGTTGTAGTTGGCTACAGCGGAGCGCAGCCTGATATAAGCGAGCTTAATATGACGATAGACGGAACAGAGTATGAGCTCACCCCTGCAACTAAGGAAAACAGCTATAAGGACGGCAACTGTTACGTAATGCCTGATACCGGCAGCGGCGGCAGGATCCTTATAGGAGTAAGAGAGCAGAGCGCGGGCGAGCATGAGGTCAAGCTCAGTGCAAGCGCCTCAGGAGTAAGGCTGAATTCAATGGATGTGCGCGGATTCGTAAACAGCGCAAAGGTTCAGAGCGTAACAGAAAATCCTGACGAAACTGTGACCATAACAGCCGACAAGAGCCTGAAGGATTCAACAATAGAGCTTTATTATACAAATTCAAACGATTTCTATGATAACATCATCACCGAAAAGGGTGATGACGAGGATGGAAACACTATCGTCAATGTTTATAAGATGGTAGACGGAGAAAAGGTAGAGTTTGACGAAAAGCTCAGGGAGGATCTTGAGGAATACAGAGTATACAGCGAGGTCGTTACAGAGGATACAAATAGCGTTACAATAACTCCTGCGCCCGGCGCGGACGTGAAGTCTGGAGATTATTACGTAATGGCAAAGGTAACATCGCCGTACAGTAAGATAACAAGGGTATATACTGATGATAAAAAGTCATATGTAAATGAATATGAACCCGTCGGAGTAGCGGGAGCGCAGCTCATAGACGCAGGAAACAACATCGCGCGGTTAGAGGTGACCGATGCTGAAAATGCTGATTACGATTCATATTTAGTAAGTCTGTACAATGAGACTGACGGAGTATATACCGCAGAGGAGGAGGCATGCAATGCCGGAGCGGCGTATGAATTTGAATGCGAGCCGGGCAAAACGTACCATGCCGAGGTAACCACCGTAAAGATAAGCGATGACGGCGAAACGTTCTACACATCTGTCGAGCCGTATAAAACAAACAGTGTGACCGTTCACGAGCCGCAGAAGGTAGGCGTTTCAATAACGCTTGATACTCCAACAACAGTCGGAAACTATGTAAGAACGGATTCAAATGAAACAGTCACAGCGGACTATATAAACGGAACTACAGCCACATTCACTGCAAAAACAGACGAGCCTGTAACGGGATGCTTTGTATATGATGGTATAGAGATGAACATGATAACTGAGGCAGCTCAGGAGTTCACATATACCGGTGAATTTGATGATGGAATGCACACAATGAGCTTCAAGGCAGTAAATTCCAATGGTGACGCAACGATCTCCGATTCGGTAAGCTTTGCTGTAAACAGCAGCGCGCCGTCAGTAATGCTTGAAAACTCGTTTGTAAAGGCAGAGAACGGCATGATAACAATAAAGGGCAAGGCTATAAATACCGAGAAGCTGAGGTTCATGGACAAGGAGATAATTCCTGAGTCTGACGGCAGCTTTGAAATAACCGAGGCAGTAGAGCTTGAGAGCGCTGCAAAGGAATGCACGCTGACAGCTGTAGGCTATTCGGGCACAGAAACAAACGTGAGGGTATTTGCTCTTGATCCTGATTTTAAGACCGTAGACGATCTTGAAATACTCGTAAACGGCGAGCCGGCAGAGAGCGTAACACTGCAGCCGGGCGAAACAGCGGAGGTAACTGTCCGCGGCTATGCCGATGGAACGGCGCGCGAGCTGCTGAGCGATACTGTAAGCCTCAGCGTGGTTCAGGGCAACAGCTCTGCGACCATCGATTCAGAGGGAACTCTTAAGGCTCAGGCATCAGGAACGGCATATGTAAAGGCTTCATATGATCTTGGCAGCATGATAAAGGGCGAGAATACAGAATCATATAAGCTTGAGGATATGCTCGAGGTCAGCATCATGAAAAAGGCTGACGATGTTGTCCCGTCACTGCCTGACGGCTCAAAGGTGACCCGCGGCACAAAGCTGACTCTTTCGGCTGACGGTGATATATACTATACTACTGACGGCAGCGAGCCTACACGTGATTCACAGCTTTATACCGAGCCTATATCCATCACAAAGGATATGACAATAAAGGCATTCTGCTGCAAGGACGGATATATCGACGGCGATGTATCGGAGTTCAGCTATACAGTTAAAACGTCCGGCGGCAGCTCATCAGGCGGCTCTGGCGGAGGCGGGGTTCAGACAACTCCCGCGCCTGAGCAGAGCGCAAGCTCAGTAATAACGGCAGAGGGCGCCGGCGAAACTGTGGATTACGGTTATATGGCAGAGCTCAAGACAGAGGATACAAGCGGAAAGATATACTATACTACCGATGGTTCGACACCGAACAAGAACTCAGCCGAGTATACAGGACCTATCAGGATAACTGAGGATACCGAGATAAAAGCGGTGGTATGGCATGAGGGAGATGAATACAGCGATGTATACACGTTCAGTTATACGCTCAATCCGTATATGATAAAGCTCAGAGAGGGCGTCACAAAGACAGATCTACTTGACGGCTACCCTGACGGCACATTCCTGCCCGATAACAGCATAACGAGAGCTGAAACAGCCGCGCTCCTCAGGCGCGCGTCCGAGATGTACGGCTATACAGTAAGAGACGGCATATTCAGCGATACCGATATGTGGGCAAAGGACTATATAAACGAGCTTGCGGCAGCCGAGATAGTAAACGGCTATGATGACGGCACATTCAGACCTGACAATCAGGTAACAAGAGCCGAGTTTGTAGCAATGCTCATGCGTATAGTAGGCGAGACGGGCGGCGCGTCCGATTTCGAGGATGTGCGCGGTCATTGGGCAGAGAGCTATATAGACAAGGCAGCCGAGTATGGATACATAGACGGCTACCCTGACGGAAGCTTCAAGCCTGACGGATATATAACGAGAGCTGAGGCTACAGTTATATTGACCAAGGTATTTGGTCTTAGCACAGACGGCACAGTGTCAAGGTTCAGCGATGTTGCGCCTGAGCATTGGGCATTCGGATATATTGCAGACTGACACAGCAAGGGGCAGCAGCAAATTTCACTGTTAGCTGAAGCCCCGCGAGGCTGCTGCAAACTCGCTGAGTTTCGCGGCAGCCTCTGTCTGCGTTGAAAACGGAAAGAGAGGAACTATGCAAAAATTAAGAAAAATCATTTCAGCCCTGAGCGCGGCGGCTGTATTCACAGCCTGCGCCGCGTCAGCAGGAGCGGCAAGCCTTAACGGCTACATAGACAGCTTTGACAGTGTTATTATTAAAAAGGGTCAAAGCAAGGTTAACACAGTATTCGGCGAGCTTACTCCTGTAGGAAATACAGCCGAAACAGCTGCAGCGGCAGGTCTTAAAATGAGCGCGGCAGACAGCGGCGATGATATAGATCAAGTATCAACTCCAGAACTTTATGCCGTAAAGCTCGGCTCCAGCTCTAACTACGGTCTGGGCGTGTATAATACTACTGCAACACTAAGCTTTGATGAATCAAGCACCGTATCAGACGACCTGTATTTCTCCTTTGACGCGTACCAGTATATGAACACAGGAGTATCAAATGGCGAAAATGCTGTTGTGAAATTGATTGACACAAACAACAAAGTGATATTCAGCTATAAATTCAATATAAAAAAAGGAACGGTTGAAGATGTTTATATAGGTGAAAATAAAATAGAGTCAACTGGTGCAGGAAATATGAATTCAAGCAATTATGCTGGCAACACCCTTGACTATTTGGAAAAGCCGATAAAGGTAAAGTTTTCTCTGAATGATGGTGAAGCAGAGCTGCAATTCTCCGCATCTGGCGAAACTACACTCACATTCAATCATGCCCTCAGCGGAATAACCTCTGTCGGAGCATTCACTATTAAAGACAGTTCAGACGATCCGGGGCGCATGTATACTATAGACAACCTGTTTGCCGGCACGTCTGAAACACCTTATGCGGTCTCATCTGTTGTAAAA
The DNA here is from genome assembly GCA_944391225.1 of uncultured Clostridia bacterium. Lineage (GTDB taxonomy): Bacteria > Bacillota > Clostridia > UBA1381 > UBA1381 > Ornithomonoglobus. Next base: position 72 of record CALXSS010000090.1, on the reverse strand, counting down.
AAGGGAGGCAGGGTATACGGAATCGATAACAAAGCAGCTGATACATATGTTTTGACAGTAACACCGTATAAT
>CALXSS010000089.1 GCA_944391225.1 uncultured Clostridia bacterium | reverse complement strand
ACGTCCTCCATAAATACAGACAAATATTGTGCATATTTATTTGATAAAATGTGGCACTTTTTATATTGAAATTTATAATGTTACAACTATATTATATCACAACATATATTAATCATGTTCTATTTTCTCATAAAATGGAGATTATTTCAATTCGCTGTTTTATTTTACGCTTACAAATTAACAGAAAAGTGGACTATCTTTCTATGCATATAATAAAACTGAGGTGGTTGAGATGAAGGAGAATTTGGTTGAAATTCGACATTACAACAGAAAGGGGGAGACGATAAATGTAAGCTTAGATGAATTTCGTGAGCATATTCAAAGGATAATGGAAGCAACAATAAAGAAGATCCTTGAGCTGTCCTGATAAATTTGCATTATTCGCAATAATATGATAAAATTAAATCGATAATGCAATATGAGATCTTTTGATAAAAGGAGGTCATATTGTGAAAAATAATAATTTAGCAGCTATTTATGTAAGACTGTCAAAGGAGGATATGAATAGCGGTGAGTGTGAAAGTGAATCTATCCTAAATCAAAAGTCGATGCTTTTAGATTATGCCGCTTCAAAACGGTGGATCGTGTATAATATATACTGTGATGAGGATTACAGCGGCGCATATGCAGGGCGTGAAAATACACGTCCGGGTTTTAACCGTATGATAGAGGATGCAAAAAATGGAGAATTTGGGATTGTGCTGTGTAAAAGTCAGTCGCGGTTCAGCCGAAATATGGAGGTCATAGAGCAGTATATTCACGGCAGATTTGTTGAATGGGGAATACGGTTTGTAAGCCTTATAGATAATGCAGACACCGAGGTCAAAGGAAACAAAAAAGCAAGACAGATAAACAGTCTTATAAATGAGTGGTATCTTGAAGATTTATCCGAGAACATAAAGGCTGTTTTTCGTGATAAAATGAAAAGAGGAGAATATTTGGCGACGTTTCCGCCGTATGGATATTCAAAGGACCCATGCAATAAAAATCATCTTGTTGTAAATCCAAAGACAGCGTCAGTGGTGAAGCAGATTTTCAGATGGCACAGCGAGGGATTTGGAGCAGCGAAAATAAGCCGTATGCTTAATGACAGGGGTATCCCAAATCCGAGAAAACAGCAGGAGGAGGACGGACTCAGAAAAACATATTATTATAGATCGGATGAAAGGGGGCGTTGGAGTACAACAAGTATTGGGGATATTCTGCATAATCAGGTTTATTGCGGCGATGTTGTACAGCATGTAAGGGAAAAGGTCAGTTATAAATCAAGGATGACAAGAAAGGTTGAACCGGAGCAGCGAATTATAATAAAGAATGTTCATGAACCTATTATAGAACGTGACGTGTTTAATGCAACACAGAAACGCCTTTCTGATTTGCGTAAAGCGGATGGCACAGGCAAAGTACATATATTATCCGGCAAAGTGTATTGTCACTATTGCGGAAAAGCGATGCAGAAAAATCATTCAAAAAGCACAAAAGGAGATATTAATTATCTGCGTTGCCGTGAAAAATATGCGTATTCTTCAAACGACAAATGTCCAACGCCAAATATCAGAATAGATACTGTTTTACAGGCACTGCAAATACAGCTTATTGATAAATTCAAGGATGCCGCTATAGATAAGCTTGATAATGATATGCTTATGAGGATATTATTTAACAGTGATGATACGGCTAAAATAAAAGAGAAAGAGCTTGAAGAATTACTAAAGGAAAAAGACCGTTTGGAAAAAAGTCTTGAGCATTTATACAGTGACAGACTTAACGAGATCATATCACTTGAGCAGTATATAAATTATAATAAAATATACAATGAAAAGCTGGATAATATAAACTCTAAAATATCCGAAGTGAAAAAGGAACTGGAAGATGATGGAGTAAGCAGGTATGACAACATTAAAGAAGCAGTAAAAAAATTTCTTGATACAAGGTGTATCGACAGAGAAATCATAGACTGTCTTGTGGACAGGATAGAATTTGGTGAAATAAACCCTGAAACGAATAAACCGATACTTAAAATATTCTGGGCGTGGGATTGAATTTGTACTTTGTACGGCCTACAGATATCGAACAGGTACCGTTCAACCGCGGATTCTATTCAGTTGATCTTAAATACTTTTTCAGAGTAATATTGCAGGTGTTCACCGGCTGCGGCAGACCCACTGAGATAGAGGGTCTGGCGACTTTTGATAAGAAAGTGGTGCTGTTCGGTTCAGAGGGCAACGCGAGGATATATTCGTCAAAATATAAGCTCAAGGAGTTCGATGCTCAGCAGTGGAAAAAGACTAATATGCCTTATGCTGTAGTAGAGGTCGTAGATCCTATCACATTGGGCGCTAAGCTCGTGGATGTGCGCCAGAACAATAACTGCTGTTGCTGCTGTGATGATGATTTCGATCTTGCTTCAGTGCCTCAGTCTGTATGCAAGGTGTTTGACGATGCTCTTGTGGTGGGCGGAGAATGCAAGAGAGTATTTGTATCTCTTGGAGTGTTCTCAATAATTAAGCTTGAAAGACGAGTACAGCTGCTTATACCGTCCTATGATTACTGTGTGCCTAACAAGGAATGCGTGGGCGCGACTGATGATAATCCTTGTGATCTTTTTGACAGGATACAGTTCCCGATGGATGAGTTCTATCCGCCGGAGCGCAGCGAGTTCCTTGAAGATGGTCAGTCTGATCCGTCTGTGAGACGCGGCTGCCGCTGTAAATAAGCTTGTGGTGCTGAACCGTTTCACCAGCTCCGAACTATTTTTCTGAAGCCACTTGAGGCTGTTCCAAAGCTCTGCGTTTTGGAGCAGCCTTTTTTTGGCGATATAAAAAATCACCTGAAATTCAAAAAAACTCTTGTGATATTTCGTCAAATGTTATATAATTATATATATAATTAATGAGAGAGGCGGTAGAAAATATGAGGAGAGAGATCAGTATTTTGCTTACGGCGGCGCTGACGATGTCATGCTGTGCTTTCAGTGCGGCAGCAGAGGAGACAGTGGAAAACATGCTTAGTAATCCGGGCTTTGAATCAGAGCTGCTGGGAGCAGATGATTGGAAGTTTACGAACAAAGGCGGCTGGTACAACGAAGGGGATATAACGTCAGAGAGGACTAACAGCGAAAGAAACGGCGGAGAATATTCTGTAAAGCTGAATAATGCGACAGTTGGTCAGCGTGTCTCGCTTGAGGCGGGGAACACCTACAGGTTGACGGCTTATGTAAAGGCGGATTCAGATACAGTGTCACCTGATTTCGGATTTTATGACGGCTCACAGCCTTATCCGTCAAGTGATCCTGTAAAGACGATAGGTATCAGCGCGAATGCGCAATGGCAGGAGGTAAGCGTTGATTTTGAATGCACGCTTGCACAGGATTATGTTATCTGCCTTATGACATGGGACGACAGTGTAAATGTATATTTTGACGACGTCGCTCTGTACAAGGTCGAAGTCCCGTTTGAAAGCGGAGGTATAGTAAACGGTGATTTTTCTGATACTACCGGCTGGACGGTCGAGGGCGCCGGAGCGATAAAAGACGGCGTCTTCTCTGTAAGCGGCACGGACTATGAATCGCGCGTGAGCCAGACGGTCACAGGCGTGGAGAACGGCGTCTATGATATAACTGCTTATGTAACAAGCACTGATATTTCGGGGACGGCATATCTGTACGCAAAGAGCGAGGGACACACAATGGCATCGACCGCTCTGCCGCAGACAGAGACAGCAATGAGAATAACTGTCCCCGGTGTAACTGTCGATAACGGCAGCTTTGACGTGGGGCTGTATGCGTCAGGCTCGTCAGCTATCACGCTTGACAAGGTATCTCTTGCGGAGTCGGAGGAAACAAGGATGCCGTTGCTGAAGGGCGGCGAGATATCAAAGCTCACATACGTAGAGGACAATGGTGCAAAGTTCTATTATGCCGATGGTACAGAGGGCGACGCACTCCAGATCATGGCTGAGAACGGATTTAATCTCGCAAGGATACGTCTGCTCAATGATCCGGGCAAGGGACACGGCGACGGTGAATATTATCTTCCGGCAGGCTATATGACAGAGGAGGACTGTCTCAGGCTCGCGCGCCGCGCTAAGGACAAGGGTATGCAGATATGCTTTACCTTTGCCTATTCCGATTACTGGGTAGACGGCGAAAAGCAGATGGTGCCGTATTCGTGGCAGCAGGAGATAAATGAGCTTGGACTTAGTGGTGAAACGCTTTTGACATACCTTGAGGACAAGGTGTACGATTATACCGTTGACGTTATGGAAAAGCTGATAGCGCAGGGAACACAGCCCGAATATGTTTCAATAGGCAACGAGATACAGGTGGGAATGCTGTTCAATAAAGATACAAAAAGCATTTTGTACAATAATGCCGCAAACCTGGCAAGAATGCTCTCGGCAGGAGCTCAGGCGGTAAGAGACACCTCGCCGGAATCAAAGATAATATTCCACAGCGACAACGGCGGAAACCTGTACAGAAGATCCACATTTATCAGCGCGCTGAGGACGGTAGACTCAGCTCTGTATGATGTGATCGGAGTATCTTATTATCCGTACTATAATAAAGATTACTCTATAGACACTGTAGTAAATGATTTTGCAAAGGTGATAAATGAGTTTGACAAGGATGTTATAATAATGGAGACCGGCTATAACTGGTCGGAGAAGCGCGGCGATGGATATGAAGGACAGCTTGAGGACTGCGGCTATTATCAGGATATTTACGGCGAGTCGCAGAACGGACAGCGCGCATTCCTTACTGAGCTGTATGCAAAGCTCAGGCAGGTTGCCGGCGGCAGATGTATAGGAGATATGTACTGGGATCCGGTAATGGTATATGACGGCGGAGATTATACTATTGGCTGGGCTATCTCAGAGGACGGAGGCTGGACTCAGGGTAACGTGGTCTCAAATTCCACTATATTTGATTTTACAGGCAAGGAGGTCGCAGGACAGAGAGCAATGCGCTATAATACCAACTCGTCTGACAATATCAATATAACAGGCACAGTAACGAGCGGAGGGAAGGCTGTAACGGAAAAGGAGATCACTTTTACTGTAAACGGCAAAAAGCACAATGTTACGACTGACAAGTTCGGAAAATACATAGTATCTGTTCCGTATCCTGAAACCGAACTGCTTGAGATAAGCGCAAAGGGCTCGGAAAAGACATACAGCACAGACGCTCCTTATGACGGCATACTTGTGAGCGATATAAATTTTGATGATTTCGATTTAACAACCGCGCCTGACGAGCCGGAAACGCCGGAGGAGCCGGAACTCAGGCTGACAGTTACAACAGAGGGCGGAGCGATAGGCTACTCAGTGGAAACAGGCGGCGAAAGCGGAAAGCTTTATGTGACTGTTTTTGATGGCAGTGGAAAGCTCACCGGGATCAGAACAGATGAAAGCACAGGTAGCTTTGAAGGTCTCGAAAACGGCGAATATACATTAAAAGCATTTTTGTGGGATCAGGATCAGACGCCTGTCTTAGACGCGGCAAAATCGAGCTGTACATTGAGTCAGGAATAAAGTTGATATACAGGTGATGAAATGTGGTAAAGATAATTATGTATATACTTAGTTTTTGTATGTTTGTGATGTCAGTAAGCAGCACAGTGTCAGCGGAGGGGTATTATTCTGATGAATATAAGGAAAAGCTCCGTGAGCTCTATGAATGTCTTGATGAACAAATGTCTTTGTATGAAATGACAGAGGATGAGAGAGTACAGTTTTATACGGGCGGAATAGAAGTATCTGCACGAAATTGTACTGTCGAAGGCGCTGTTGAATGGAATGACGCAAGAAAGATCATGGCTATGCTGTGCGGCAAGCATCCGCGGTTTTTGTCATCGGTCAATTATATGGGGTATTATGCAATCAGTTCAGATCCTGAGCGTGTTGCATCGATAGATATGAAACGTTTGCCTGTAGATTCTTCATATGTTAAGACCTTCAATGAGCTTGACGGTAAGATCAATGATATTATCATAGAAATAATAAAGGATGGGATGTCAGAAACCGATAAGGTTTTTGCTGTATATATGTATCTTATGAAAAACTGCGTTTCAGTAAGTACAGCAGGAACTGATGACAGAGCGCCTGATACAGTATACGGTGTCTTGATGGAAAACATAGGCTCATGCGGCGGTTTTGCGAATACATTTGAATGGTTCATGGACAGGCTCGGTATAAGCGCGGAAATATGTAACAGCCGTTCAAAGGGGCATATATGGAATTATGTGAATGTAGACGGGGAGTGGTATCATCTTGACGCGAGCGCAGGAGCATCAAACAGCAGCGGAGAATTCTTTTTGGTTTCGGAAAATGAACGCAAACAGCAGCTTATAAAAGACGGAAATGGCGTTATCTATGATTGGGAAAGTATTAATGATGATGTAATCTGCCGAAGTGACAGGTTCGATAAAGGCTATATATTTGATAATTTCAGCGGAAAAACATTGAAAAGTATTGAATTTGATAATGGCGGATACTCATTTGAATATGGAGGCGAGCTGTTTCGTATCCCGTCGCTTTATGTGATAAATAACATTATGTCAGTACCACGGTCGAAGGAAACAGGAGAAATAGCTGATATTTCAGGCATGGAAGATTCATATACTGTTATTTACGGAAGTATAAGAGATTTTGACGCGTATATAATATGCAGAGATGAAAAAGGGAAAATATTAAAAGTCGAAAAGCGCAGCATAACATTTAGTACGGAAAACAGGCAGAGTGATCTGAGTGTTTCAGCACCTTTAGGAACAAACGAAATCAGCATATATAGCTGGACAGGAGACATGACGCCTGTTGCGAATGTGATGATCATAAGAGACAATGATTGATTTTTACGGCTAACATAAAAACAACAGAGCCGCGGCATCATCAAATTGCCACGGCTCTGTTGTTTTATTTTGTTTTATTTTATCCTGACTGCGTTAGCAGCCGGTTCTTGGTCATTTTTCCAGACATACAGCTTTACTGTATCGTTCTCATTTTCGATAGTCAGAGGTATAGTTATTGTCTCGCTGTCTGCGGAGGCTGTTACTTCTGTAAGAGCCATTTCCTCAAGCTCGCCAGTGGCTGCGTACTCAGCGGCGAATGCCTTTACAGCTGTGCCTTTGCTGTTGTTTAGAGTGAATACAACCGCTCCGTTTTCGTACCTTGCGTTCTCTATCGTTTGAACCGCTTTGTCTCCTGTTTTTACCCTTATCACTGTGAATGAGTATGCCGGAAGTTGTGTTTCAAAAGTGTTGTCTATATTTGTGATGGTCGTTTCGGTAGGCGATACGTTGTATGGATCCTCTATGCTGTTTACAGCGTTTAGATCTGACTCAGCTATCTGGATCATCTCTGCCGTTCCGCTTACATCAAATGAGCTGTCTATAGTTACAGGCAGATCCAATGCGGTGTCGCCGGAATTTGCTATCTTAATTATTATATCGCCGCTTTCCTCGTCAAACGATGTGTTCTGATATACCCACGGCTTGGGGCTGAGCTGGTTAAGCTCAGTATTCAGCGTATAGTCACCCATGTTTGTGCTGTACATCTTCTGTACATAGTAGGTGGGGGAGCCGTAGCTTTCAGCATCGTCAAACCAGATCATATCAGGCGACCACTGAGTGTAGCCAAGTCTTGCAAACAGCGGCGCGTATGATGCCATATATACAACATCGGCGTTGCGCTCTACCATTGTAAGGTATGACGCCTCTGAAAGAGCCGCTTCCCAGGTGTTAGCGTCAGGGTCGTTCGGAAGATTTCTGCGTCTTGACGCATACTCGCCGGCAAATACCTTTACATCTCGCGGATAGCTGTCATAGAAATTGATATTATCATAGAACCAGCTCGGCTCTCTGTAATAATGCTCGTCTACAACGCTCACGAAATTTGGATTTTCTGCCATGTTTTCTCTTATCCAGCTCCATGCGTTGTTGTAATCGCTGTCCTGCACGCCGGGGCCTGAGGTGCCTACAAGCTTGATTTCGGGATATGCTGCATGTATTTCTTTTTCAAATGCCTCATATCTCTCAAACCACTGGTTGCCATTCTTTTCCCACTGCTCATTGCCTATGCCAATCATGTCAAGGTTGAACGGCTCGGGGTGTCCCATGTCGCGGCGAAGTCTTGCCCATTCGCTGTTTTCAAAATCTGTGCTGTTGGCAAACTCTATAAGATCAAGCGCGTCCTGGATATACTGATAGAATTCGTCAGTATATGTTGATCCGTCTGATTCAAATACCGGCACTGTCTCGCTTGTCTGATACTCGCAGGCAAGTCCTACATTCAATACCGGCACAGGGCGGCATTCAAGATATTCGCATAACAGGAAGTATTCATAGAATCCAAGCCCCAGAGTCTGGTTGTAATGGTTGTAGCCTGTCGTGTGCAGATCCCAGCGATTCCAGTTCTCAACTCTTTCCTCTACTGGACCTACGCTCTGCTTCCATTGATACCTGTTGTCAAGGTTATAGCCCTCTATGATGCATCCGCCAGGGAATCTTAAAAATCCCGGTTCAAGATCCTTGAGCAGCTTGGCAAGATCGCTTCTAAATAAGCCCATCACAGCGTCGTCGGGGAACAGTGATATCATATCAAAATCTATAGTTCCTGTTCCGTTTGCTGTTATTACAAGCTGTGCACCGCGTATGTCGGCTGATGAGGTCATATCAAAATCGTATTTTGTCCATTCATCTGCGATAGAGCTTATTTCTGCTTTGGCATATACTGTGCCATCCTTTAAAGCGCTTATTGTCACTGCGCCGCTGAAGTCATTGGTCTTCGCATAAAGTGAGCCGTGATATTCCATGCCGCTTTCAAGCGCGAGCCCATCATATGCCGCATTGGCAAAGCTGTTCTGCTCCGCTGATGGCGTAAACTCAAGATAATGTGTGTTGTTTTCATTGAGCGGCGTATCGGTCTTATACTCCATCTTTGCTCCGCTCTTATCAGACGGATATGCCGTCCATGCCCAGCCGCCGTCATATCTGGGAGTGAAGTCCTTGTTATCAACATAGCGCGCTTCAAATGAACGATTTTCTACCATTTCGGCGTACAGTCCGCCATCTGCCGCATAGTTGATATCCTCAAAGAACAGTCCTATCATTCCGTCCTGGATGTCTACGCCCTTTTGCGCGCTTACGTTGAGGCTGATATCAGCTTCATCCTTGTTGTCCTCGGGATCCTCTACAGGCGCAAGAGCGGCTATGCCCGCCTCTGAAAGAGCCTTGTCATATACAACAACATTTTCATAATATGCCTTAGCGTATGAGTCTGCCGACCAGCCGCTGAACGAGAGCCTGCCGACTGAGGCGTTTACGGTGCTCATTGAGTAACCGTTCATCGTGCCCGCCTTGACGCCGTTTACATATATAGTGCAGACACCGTCTGAGAGAACAAAGTCAACGTGCGCCCAGTCGCTCTGAACCCCTTTTCCGGTCAGCGTTGTTTTGATCTCATCTGCATCGCCCTTGGCAGAAAGCAATATATCTTTTGCCATCTTGTAGCCGAAATAGTTTACTCCTGTAGCCTTGGACGAGCCATCGCCCACATAGAAGTTAAAATAGTTTCCATCTGTTAGATTTTTTATATCCATTGATACAGTAAAGTATTCTGAAACGTTTCCGTCCGCGTCCTTCGGCAACGGGAATTCCATATATGAGCCGCTCGTGCCGCTTGTATACAAAACCTTGCTGTCTTTTGTATCATCATATACATAGGCTGCAGCGCCGTTCAATGTGCCGTCATGGCCGTTTCCGCTTCTATCCTTTACAATTGTTCTTGTGTTGCCGTCAGCTGTGTCATTAAAGGTATAAAGCGCAGATATATCTGCAGTATCAGAATACTGCTCGTCATAATCCTCCGGAGGAGCAACATATTCTGAATACATTCTTGATATCTGATTGGCAGAAAGCACTGAATTATAGATATACAGGTCGTCTATGTAGGCCTTGAATG
>CALXSS010000088.1 GCA_944391225.1 uncultured Clostridia bacterium | reverse complement strand
GACACGCCTATAATGAAGCCATTTCCATTCAGAAGTAATTTTCTGTTGCACATCAAAAGATTATGCGATATTGCATTGATGCCGTAATACAGTCCGCCGTCATCGATTATCTCCTGCGTCTTATATGGAATAAGCACTGCTGTGCTCTCGGTCGTTAAGGTTCTCACTGCCTCTATCTCCATAAGACCATACGGCAGTACGGTATTCAACCCATCTTCCTGCTGAAACTTCAATACAGAAAGATTACACAAGTCCTTTCTTCCTATAGACATAAGCGTTTCTGTATCGTTGTTCAGTTCTTCTATACTGTCTGCCAAATGAACAAGAGTCATTGTTACGAACATCATCCTTTGATCTCGTGCTGTCAGATCATCCATGAACTCCTTTATCTCGCTGCGCATTTGTTCCATCTCATACGGTACTGTCGCGGAAAAATTATTTGCCATATTTTGCTTTTGCTGCCACTTTGTTATATCAGTTTCTATGGCAAGCAGCTTCTTCTGTATCTCCTTTACTGCTTCATCCGTTGGGATAGGCTGAATATCTACCGACACCATCATACTCCTTGAAAAGTCCGTAAGCTGTGACAACAATTCATCTTTAAGGAATGACGGATATTCTTTAAGAAACAGTACTCTGGCATACTTGTCGCCTATCTGTATATAGTCACTCTTAAATTCAATGCTGTCAGGTGATATGTAGTCTTTAAAATGTGCGCCCCTTGCCATTGCACGCTTGAGATCGAAGCTGAAATCTTCTGCTTCATTTTCTCTGAAAAACTCATAAAAAAGACGAAGCCTTTCTTTATATCCCAGCTCCGTTATTTGTGAAGATATTTTAGCAAAATCCGCTGCCAAATCACTGCCGACACGTGCAAAATATGTTCTCGCCTCTTTGATATTCTTTTTCTCCGCTGAAATTGTAATATACTTCTCATGCACTATATTATTCGACTCTGCCATCTTTTCGTTAAGCAGCTCCTCAAGCTCATTTGCATACTCTTTATATTTATCATTAGCTGCAGGAAGTGTCATTTGTTCAATAGCATTGTTCTGAAGCTGCCTGTTATATATGCTTATCTTTGCGACTGCATCTGTCGGCAGTCCGTTAAGGATCGCACTGTGCGCAAGAAACATTTCCTCCTGCTCCGCATTTGATGCCACCTCATAATTTATATCCGAGAACCGCCACATCTTTGAGAATATCCTGCCGCTCTGTATTATCCCGTCCTTATATATTACATCAATCGGTATAGACTGCTGAACTGTTTTAGGAATTTTTCTTTTTGACTTCTTTACTCTTTTTGTTCGCTTTAACAGCATTGTTTAATACCTCCCTATACATCTTGTACAATATATTCTCCGACTTAAAAACACGTATGCCAGATGTGAGAAACTCACTGCGCATATATGCGGCTGCAAACTTCTCAAATGTCATTCCATTATACTTGAAAAATCCAGCTGCCGCAAACGGCGCGGCGAACAATACACACATCCATGACACCATTTCCTTTCCCACCACATCACGCAGTCCAAAATATGTTCCGACTGCCGCACCCACAGAAAGAACTGAGCATATGAACTGCCGTGCTGAGAGTCCGAAAAACATACTTTCGTGATAGTCCTTGATTTCTTTGTTTATCTTTATTTCCATGACAACCTCCATTATCTCTCCGGAACATTTCTTTTCTGCTGTTTTGGCTGTAACTCTGACGGTTTTATTCCGTTTATCGGCTTTATAAAGTCTATTCTATCAGCAGCCGCCATAGTTTTATAATCCAGAGGACGCTGCCATGCTTTTTGAGTTGGTGCCCATTTAAACCCGTTCTGTTTCAGTGCATTCCTCATTTCTTCATCAGGCTTCTCTTTGAACATCAGCTGCAAACGATTGTTCGCAAGATTAACAACCGCTTTCCCTCCTCTAAACTGCCAGCTTTTAAAAAGTGTTTCTTTCCTTGTTTCAAGTCTTTCTATATTTGATTTCATTCTATTAATTTCAGCATAATTATCTTTAAAGAACTTTCCGGGATATGGTGTTGACTGATTTTCGTTTACTCGTTTGTCAAGCTCCAGTGCCGTTTCATGGCTTATGTCCGAACATCCCTGTACAGTGCCATGTTCTTTATAAAAATCATTTACCTTCTGCATATATTCCTGACGATTTTCTAAACTTGATATGTTTTCTTTAAGTTTCATAACTGCTTGCGGATCTTCTGCCATTATCATATTGTTGTAACTCATAATCATCTTCCTTTCCTATACACCAAACATTTCCCTGACTATCCTGTCTGCCCCTTTTATCAATCCCACAAGCACAAGCATATTAAATATTACCTCGCCAATGTATTTCCATATCATCGTTACAGTTGTGATACCCGTATCAAGCGTTGGTGTACTTGCGCTTGAAAAAGCCGAAAATATCAGACACGCCAGCACAATAACTGCGCCCTCCATACACACGCCTACATATGACTTTATAAAGGCTTTTCCCATCTGTGATGTACCTTCTCCTGCAAATGATGACAGCGGCACGGGTGCTAATGCAGTGTACATGTACAGGCGAAAAAAGCGACCGTATACTGTCATGATCATAATAAATGACATTACCGTTATAAACAGACTGCCCAAAATAGTTACAAGCCACAGCGGTATGCTCGCCCAAAACCCGGCATCTTCAACAGCAGCTTCTATTGCTGACGGCAGTGTTACCGCTGCACCGCCTATACCTCCCAAGCTGCCTGCAATACTCTCTATAATACCTCCACATATTGTATATATCGTTGTTATAATATCCATGGAATAAGTAATAGCAACTTTCGCAGCCACAAAACGAATAAAATGCTTTAAGGCATACTCCGGACGCTGAAAGTCTCTAAATGAAGCTGTACTTTTAAAAACACTCATTGCAAAAAACAGAATCAGCAGTCCGTACCCTATAGCCTGCAATGCTCCGTTTATTCCTGTCACGACATTCCATATAGCTCCGCCCTTGAACTCCTGTGGAGACATAGTAAGCAGATCCCATATCTCTGTCATTTTATCGTTCCACGTTGCAAACGCATTTTCAAGATTTGCAACTATCCAGTTATCACTCAAATTCTTCACCTCCCCGGAAGCCGAGTTTTTCTGCCCGGCTTCACAATGTTATGAATGATTACTACATGATCATGTCGAGGATATCTTTTGAAAATGCAATTACGATACCGCCGAAAAATGTCAGAAATCCATTTGCTCTCTGCTGTGCATCATGCGATTTAAGTGACAGACCTATCTGCACAATTCCAAAACCGAGCAGTATCATTCCTATAGCCTTTATTGCAGAAAATATAAAGTCTGATAGTCCACTTATTGCTGCAAGCGGATCATCTGCTAACACAGGTGTCGCAAAAGACAGCATTATAGCTGTCAATGCGAGCACATATTTACTCAACCTCAATACATTTTTAGTCTTTCTTATGCCTTCTATTGAAAGAACCCTTTTTGTTCTTTTCTGAATTGTCCTCATGTTTCCATTCCTCCTGTTCAAATTCGATAAATTCCATTGCTTCAATATCATTGAAATGAATATCTTCACTTAACAATCTGTTATTCTTACTGTGCCTGTATGGCAATGCACCTCCGTCCTCTGTATACTTGATATTGGGATGTGACAATATGTCAAACTTCTTGTCCATTACAGGACGTTCGCCTCGTATAAAGATAAGAGCGTTTGCGTTATCAAGCAGACGTACTTCATCAAGCGTGAGCAGCTCTCGCCCTGCGTTCTGGTAGTTTGTACTGCTTGAGCCGTGCTGTCCCTTTGTGACACCACGTGTCCTTGTGTCAATAGTCTCTTTTCCGAGCATTTTTGATATGTACTCATGTGTGCTCTGTTCATTACCGCCAAGATACAAAAATGTATCGCAGTTGCCGACGATACTTTCATGGCTGTCTTTAAACAAAGCCTTAAGCTGTGCCATATTCTGAATAATTATGCTTACAGATATTCGCCTTGAACGCATTGTTGCAAGCACTCTTTCAAAGTTATCGGGCAGTGCGACATTTGCAAACTCGTCCATGACAAAATGTACAGGTATTGGGAGTTCTCCTCCATAAACATGGTCTGCACGGTAATACAATTCTTGAAATGCCTGTGTATACAGCATTCCGACAAGATAATTAAATGAATTATCATTATCCGGTATAACACAGAATATGGCCTTTTTCTTCTCTCCTAAACTGCCGAGATCAAGCTCATCCTTTGACGTCATTCTTGCTATTTCGGGCAAATTAAAAGCGGCAAGTCTTACTGCCGCTGATATAAGTATTGATTTAGCCGTCTTGCCCGATGCCTGTTTGAATATCTTCCACTGCTTTACTGCTATATGCTCAGGCTCGCGGTCTTCAAGCATTTGAAATACCACGTCAACAGGTGACATATACTCATCATCATCCTCCATTACTGATGCGTTTTCTATCATGAACATAAGAGTTTCAAAGTTCTGCTCCTCCGGCGGAGCTTCATGCAAAAGATACAGCATGAGTGCGCTGTCAAGTGCTATTTCCGACTTCTCCCAAAATGGATCATTCTGTGATGCACCTTTAGGGGTAGTATTCTGTATTAGGTTAGAAATGAGTTTTATAACATCCTCATCAGTGCGGATATACGTGAATGGATTATACCCGTCCGAATCCTCAGGCGTTATGAGGTTAAATACCCGCACCTCATACCCTTTTTCGATAAGCAGTGGTGCAGTTGCACGCATAAGCTCGCCCTTCGGGTCTGCAGTAACAAAAGATGAATTACACTGCAAAATATTAGGTTTCGCATAAAAGCGTGTTTTGCCGGCTCCCGATCCGCCGACAATTAGAACATTTAGATTGCGTCTGTGCTTTTTTGCATTTAATCCAAGCCTCATATTTTGTGATAATATGAGATTATTGAACTTGTCAGACTTATCAGTATATTTTCGTGAAAGAGCAGGAACACTTCCCCATTCCGCTGAACCATGTTCTTCACCTGGGCGCCGTTTTTCACTTGATGAAAAATATATCCCTATTCCCATTGCATAAAACAGTAAAAAAAAGAGTACGGTCTTTAAACTGTACTCGTTAAATTTAATATCAAGCGGATAATTCAAGCTTTCTGACAAGCTGTCAAGCAGAGCAAACAGACCAAGCTCCGGATCATAGCATCCTGCAAGCTTTAACGCAAACCATATCACAATAGGGATAAGCAGCGCAAACATGATTATCATATTTTTTCTATTTTCTTTTCTATTCAACTAATATCATCCCATCCATCTGAATGAAATTTGTTATACAATTTCATTACTTCCTTTGCATAAAAAAGAACGACTTATCTTAGCCGCTCTCAAATTATATTTTTAATTTATTCTTTTTTATTGTTCTCAAGTCCGTTTAGTATTTCTTCAGCTTTGTTGTTTCCATCTTCAATCCATTCCTCGTAATCATACTTAGAATCCATTAACGATTCTATATTATCTTCCATTTATGCCACCTACCTTTACTTTTCAATAAATCTATATTTTCCTTTACCGAAACCTTTTACTTCTTCTATAAATTTATGCTCTTTCATTTTAGCAATTAAATTTCCTGCTGCCGAATAAGAAATACAACAAATATTTGAAACATCACTTCTTCCAAATACACTTTTTATACCGCAAACAGAATATAGCTTTGTGATGTTGTTTTTTGTCTGAATATTGAATTTAACTCCTGCAATTTGTTCTTCAATAGCCTGTTTTCCATATTCAATAGCCACATTTTCATCTCCATTAGCTACATTTTTATCACAAATAGCCTTATTTTCAATTTTAAACAAGTTATTGATATGCAAATAGCGATTTTTCAATTCATTATTCTCATTCAAAAGGAGATTACGTATAAAAACTTCCAAATATACTGTTGTTTCATGTACGTCTTTACTTAAGTTAGTATAATTTGCTCTTACAAGTGCATTTCTAAAATACCATGCATTTTCGGCAAATATATCATTTGTTGCATCATAACCAAGAGATCTTAAATATTTTATAAAGAAAACTGCTGTTGTTCTTGTATTCCCTTCACCAAATATATGAATCTGCCATAGTCTTGAAATGAAATATGCCAAGTGATGAATGATTTCATCTGTTGAAAGTCCTTTATAACTGAACTGCCTTTCCTGAGTAAAATCATATTCCAATGTTTCCCGAAGTTCAGCTGCATTTCCATATAAAACAGTTTCGCCATCTAAAACCCACTCTTTTTTTTGTAATATTATAATCTCTGATTTTTCCTGCGTGTTTGTATATCCCAGAAAACAATTTTTTATGAATTCCAATATATTCACTCGGTGAAAATGAAAATGATTTTTCTGAAAGAATTGCAGCAATTCGTACAGATACTTTGTCTGCTTCTTCTGTCCTGTCTTTTTCCGATTTTTGAGGATTTGCTGCATAATAATTCTCTATTCTTTTTTCAGCGTCCTCAATAGATATGTTGCCCTCGATATTATCTACAGCAGTCTTTAATAACTGCTCCGACGGTTTTAATCCATCAACCGCTTGTAACCCTATCGCAGTACTCCACAGATATCCCTTGTATCTTTTATCAGGTTCAGTTTGTTTTATATAATCTTTAAAAGGATCTTGCTTCATGTCCATGGTATACCCCATTTCCGATTTACAATTTTATACTATGTCAAAAAATATATCTCATTTATTTTAATTATAATTCGTTGTGCATAAATAAATTATACCACAATCTCCGCAAAAGGGCAATCCCTAAATCTGATTGCCCTTTGCAAAAATCATAGAACTTTATTCTATCCAGCTTTCGATATCATCAAGAATCAAAGCATCATGTGTATTCGCTGCAGATAATATACTGTAATAAGCCCAGTAACCTTTATCTTTCATATCTGTGAAGTTCAACAGGTCTGAAAGGTGCTTGTCAATAAAATCTTCATCGGCATTACGCCCTGTAACTCTGTTCACTATTGTGACTACCTCAGCGCGTGTTATCTTGTTGTCCGGTCTGAACGTTCCGTCTGAATAACCCTTTATCCAGCCCATAGCTATGGCTGTATAGATATGCTCAGCTGCCCAATGACTGTTATCTATGTCGGTAAAGATATTTTCTTTTTCACTCCTGACCTCGCAGAACAGCTTGTATGCACGCTCTGCCATAGTGACAAACTCTGCTCTTGATATTTCAGCATCCGGTTTAAATGTACCGTCATCATAGCCATCTATAATGCCATACTCTTCAAGGTATGCAATATAGCTTGTATACCATTCATCTGTCCTTACATCTGCAAATGAGGTTTTTCCATTGTTTATCCTTTCATTCTTCTGTTCTGAAATATTTCTCGCAAATATAGCTGCTGCCTCTGCTCTGGTTATATTCGCTTCAGGTCTGAATGTGCCATCATCATACCCCTCGATATACGCATTATGAGTAACCGTTATATCCGGCAGTATGAGCTGACCGTTTTCATCAGTAATTCCGCTGTCTGCATTGCCGTCTTTGTCTTTTAGAGTAACATCCACACCTTCGGCTGCCTTGCCCTGCCTATCGGTCACAACAATTGTATAGTAGTTGTTTCCGTCAAGCGTCATACCGCTTGGCAGCGTTAGTATTATATCATCATTTTTGATAGACTTTGTAACGCTGACGGTCTTTCCGTCTTTATCGGTAACAGTCACATTGTAGGTGCTGCTAACGATGCAGCCACCGCCGCCGGAACCTCCCGATGATCCGCCGGAGCTGCCACTTGTTGTCTTGACCGGTACGGTTATCTTACCGTTTGAGTCGGTATTCTTTGCTGCTGTCTTATCATTGCTGTCCGTTACAGTAACACTCATATCCTTGACCGGTTCGTTATCCTTAGTAACAGTAACTGTCGTCTGATTTGAAGTCGTAAGCGTATGGCCTTCAGGAAGCTTGACGCTTATCTTACCGTCTGCAATTGAAATAAATGCGTTCTCTATCCTTGTCTTTGTGTCCTCTACAGTTATTATATATTCATTGACTTTGGCGCTGCCGTCTTTGTCGGTATAGTCCTCAGATAACGGAGGAACAACAACCTTACCGTCGGCATCGGTCGTTTCAGTCCTGTCACCGCCTTTGCTGTCCTTGACTGTTACAGATATACCTGAAACTGGTTTTGCGTCTCTGTCTGTGACTGTAACGGTAGTTCTGTCGTTATGATCTATAACGATTCCGTCAGGAAGTGTAACAGATATTTTACTGTCTGCAATAGTTACAACTGCATTTTCAATATTACCTTTTGTTTCTGTTGAAACATTTACGTTATATAAATTACCCTCGTTATCCTTTATCTGCGCATTGCCGTTTCCATCCGTTATATCAGTATCTTTTACAGGAACAACTGCAATACCCTTGCTGTTTGTAATATCTGACGCTGCTGCGCCTGTACTGTCTGTGACATTGACAGTTATACCTTTTACCGGTGACTTATCATTCTCGTTTATGACCTTGATGTATGTTCTGTTTTCAACATCAATCAGCTTTGTTGCAGGAAGTTCAATTTCTATATTGCCGTTCTCCTGCAATTTGATAAGACCGAAGTCTGTTATTGCGCCGCCGTTATCCCATACATAAACTCTATACTTAAAATCCTTATTCTCAACGACAGCACCATCTCCAATATCAGGTGTGGAAGTCGGTTCTGGTTCTGCTGTCGGTTCACTGGGTACTTCGGTTGATATTGGCTCATCGGTCTCGGACGGCTCTGAGCTTGGTTTCTCTGTTGCTGCGGGAGTAGTTGTTTCAGCTGGATTGTCTGTTACAGTAGGTTCATCTGTAACACTCGGCTCCGTTGTCGGTTCCGGTTTCTTTGTTGCTGTCGGTGTGTTGGTTACTGTAGGAATATCAGTAGCATCGGGGTTAGGAGTAGTCTCCACACCCGGAAGCGGTGTTGCCTCTGCACCGGGATCAGGAGCAGGTGTTGGCTTTGCAATCGGCGCTTCATTTAGAGGCGGCACTACTACTATACCATTTTCATCAGTTACCTCTGTTCTCAAACCACTTCCGTCCTTGTTATAAACAGATACTTTCCAGCCCTCAACAGGCGTTCCGTCTGAACGAACTACTTTAACAGTCGTGCGGTTATAATAATCTATTGTCTTGCCCTCCGGCAGACAAACAAGGATCGAATTATCTTCTGCCAGCATTGTTATAAGTGCATCAGGAATAAAACCCTTCTCATCCGAAACAGTCACGATATAATCATAAATATTCGCCCCGATTATCTCTCCGACCTCAGCATTGCCGTTTTCATCTGTAATATCCGAATTTGACATAGGCAATGTTACCTGTCCACGAATGTTTGTATAGCCATTCTCCACAAAATCACCATCACCTATCATCTGTACACGCAGCCCGCTTACAGGCTCACCCTTTTCTGTAACGACCGTTGTTGTTATTCTATTATCGCTGTTAAAAGGTGTTCCGTTAGGAAGTGTTACATTGATGGAATAGTTTTCTCCAACAGCTACATTACAATTTGGTATCAGCTGACCGTTTGCATCCGTTACTACTACAACATAAGTGTTTTCACCATCTGTAACTGTACCGTTAGAATTTCCCGTTGAACTCTGCTTATTAGGTACAGATAACTGACCGTTTGCATCAGTTTTGCCTGTTGCGGCATTATCTGATGTGTCAGCAACAAATATTCTGATTCCTTCAGCTGGATTGTTTGATTCTATATATGTTACCGTCACTGTGGTTATGTCCTCAGCACTAAGCAGTCTTCCATCCGGTAATGTTATAGTTATATCGTCATTCATATCAATAGATATTTCGCTGTTGAAAATCGGCTTGCTGTTCATATCTGTAATAAGAATACTGTAATCACCTACTATTGAGTTTCCGTCCTCATCGGAATTGTCATGGTCACTCAATTTTGCTATTTCAGCTGTTTCAAGTATTTCACCGCAGACAGTACACTCAATATGCTTTGAACCGGCTGCTTCGATAGTAGCAGGAACATCT
>CALXSS010000087.1 GCA_944391225.1 uncultured Clostridia bacterium | reverse complement strand
ATCAAATCGTCAATCAATGGATTTGTTCATGATTTATTAATAAAGTTCATAAATTATTAACTCATTCAAAAACCGTGCAAAGTATAAACATATGTATTGATTTTTATTATATTTTGTGCTAAAATATACATATAAATAAAATTGAGTTAGCTTACATTCATGTCGATAGAGTTTTGCATTTATTCTTGCATAGGCGGACGAGTCGTCCTTCCGAGCTGGCGCACAGAGTTGTCCTGAATCTCGGCTGACGGTCCTCACCGTGTTCCAATAAACATGCGTTTATTACGATAAAACACGGCTCGGCTGCGTCAGGCCGATCTTCACAGATATCTGGTATCGGCTGAATGTATGCTTTTTCTTTCCAGGGGGAATGAGGGTGGAGAATATTTATTCCGATATTATAGATCTCTACCGCTATGAGATCTCGTGCATACTGACAGATAAGTGCAATTTTTATCGTATATTCTATATCCCCTCGCACAGCGGCAAACGCCGTATTTGCGAGCCGCTCGGCGAGCTCAGGGCGATACAGAGCGCGCTGCTCAATAATATATTCTATCCCAAGTCGCATCTGCTGCACAAGAGCGCGTTCGCATACATACCCGGCAAAAGGGTTTCTGACTGCGCGTCTCTGCATACGGGCAAACGGCTTGTTATGAAGGCTGATATTAAGGACTTTTTCGGCTCTGTTACAAGCTCGCAGGTCAAGGACTCATTTATGTACGCCCTGCGTATGGAGGAACAGAACGCCGATATTCTGGCACAGCTCTGCACCCTTAACGGCTCGCTGCCTCAGGGCGCCGTTACATCGCCGTTCATTTCAAATCTTGTCTGCCGCAAGCTTGACAGGCGGCTTTACACATATGCGTTTGAGCGCGGCATATCCTACTCGCGCTATGCTGACGACATGATATTTTCAGGCGATCTCAACGCGGACGAGCTTATACGGTATCTTAAATGGGCGCTCAGCGACTATTATTGTTTTAGGCTTAACTACAGCAAGCTGAAGCTTATGCCCTCTCACACACGCCAGACGGCTTTGGGGCTGCTGCTCAACGACCGCTGCCGTCTGACTAAAGAAAATAGAGCTGTGCTGAGACAGACCTGCTATTATATGAAAAAATACGGAACACAGGACGCGCTCACGCGCCGCGGCATATCCGCCGAATCGCTTCGCGGTTATATATGCTTTGCACGGCAGTTTTGCAGCGAGCCTTGCCTGAACGAGCTGAGCAGGCTGCTTGATAATTATTTTAACACGCTTAGAAAGGAGAGCTATGAACTGGAGTAAACTATTCAAAGACAATGTGCTCGGCAGAGGCTATGAGCATTACTCTCAGGGTCGCGCTGCAATAACCGGCGTCGAAAACGGCATGATCAGCGCAGATGTCTCAGACGGCGACACATTCAAGATCAGGATCATTATGAACAAGGGCGGTATAGCTGATATGACCTGCACCTGTCAGCTCGCATGCGAGGGCAGCAACTGCAGCCACATGGCAGCGGCTTTGTTCGCATATTACAAATGCACTCCCGATTCATGCAAAGACTCTACCGACGAGGTGGACGAACTGCTTTCCGCCGCTGATCCGGATACGCTGCGCCGTTTTTTAAGCTCCGTGCTAAAGGACAGCAAGGAGCTTTTTCTTAAATTCAAAAGCCTTGATTCGTCGTTTTTCAGTATGCCGCAGTACAGAGCATATATGGACGACCTCATCGCTGAATACTCAATAAACGGAGCGGTAGAGCATCATTCAGCCGGAGCGCTTGCACGGCGTCTGACCGAAATACTCAGCAGCAACATATCGCACATGATAGACAATGGGCTTCTTCACGAATCATTCGCGCTGCTTTCATACCTCACAAGAAAATTGGAGAACACCGATATAGACGATTCCGGCGGTGATATTGAAACCTTTACGCATCTTTGCACGGACTGCGCAATAACGCTTCTGGGAAAATGCTCGATCGAGCTGAAACGAGAGATTTTTAATGAAATAATAGAAAAAATATATGCCTCTGACTGCGCGATCTCTGATGAATTCTATGAGGAGCTGCTCATACACAGCTTTCGCGAGCCTGAGTTTGCGCCTCAGAAAATAGAATACGCCGACAGAAATATCTGCTTTTATATGAACCGTCCCTCCGGCGATGTGCGCATTTACAGAGTGGAATACTGGCTCTGCTGCAAGCTTCAGATAATGTATGATTCCGGCTGCGGCGAGGACAGACTACGCTCGTTCCTGCGCGCAAACTACAGGTTCAGAAAAATACGACTTTGGTTTATTGACCACTATATAAATACAAAACAATTTGACGCCGCCGTTACTGTGATAAATGACAGTATAAAATATGATGCGGCTATACCTGGTTCAGAAAAAACATACAAGCTCAAACTGAAAGAAATATATCGTCTTTCCGGCAATCGCGCCGAATACCTTGACCTGCTCTGGGAAATAGTAAAAAATCCCGAGCTGTGGTCATTTCCGGCATATACAGAACTTCGTTCGTTTTACTCCGATAAAGACTGGATAACAAAGCGAGAAACAATATTTTCTCACATAACCAACAGCTATGTTTTAGCTGAGCTTTACGCGGCTGAAAAAATGTATCCTGAGCTTTTGGACAGCGCGCTCAAATGCAACGGACTTTATCTTGCTGATAAGTATATAGATATACTGTTTCCGCTCTATCCTGACAAACTCTCAAGTAAATATATAGACGAGGTCAACAAGCTTGCCAGAATGGCTACCAACCGTGAAGCATACAAACAGCTTGTCACAATACTGCGCCGCATACTAAAATTCCCTGATGGAAAAAACAAGGTCAGTGAAATAGTTTCCCAATGGCGCGCACAATACAAGCGACGCCGCGCTATGATGGAAGAACTTGATAAAATAATACTCGGCGAATAAGGGGCTGGAGCAAAACTCAAATAGTTTTGCTCCAGCCCCTTTTCCTGTATTATGCCGATACGCTCATTACTCGGTGAGCAGAACCTGGATCACTCGGTGTGACAAATTCTTCTCCCTCATCGTTGAAAATACTGCTGAGCATAAACTGATCACCTATCCAATGAGCGCACCACATTCCGTTCTCTTGCTTATCCGGCAGCAATGCACCGGTATATTTTATATAAAAATAATTTACCCTGTTCACACCTCTGAAATTATAATAACACATATCGTTCGCATTATCAATACATATGGTACAAACAACGCTCCATCAGGTACAAACAACATCAAACAATTCGCATATTCACTGCTCGCATGTCGTCCGTCTTGAACGCGTCAAATAATACGCATGGATCTTTTCAATCCCTCCGAATATTTTCTTCCTATCGGCAATATAACTCCGTTTTCAAGCGTCAGCTCTCTGCCAGATACTACCGAGCTTATCCTGTCCGTATTTACTACATAGCTTTTGTGTATACGCACAAACCCATATTGAGCATAATCAGTTTCAAAGCTCTTGAGCGGGCTGCTGCTGCTTAACTCCTTATCTGATAAATGTATTGACGTCTTTTTCCTGAGGCTTTCAATATAATATATGTCCCTCAAGCGTATGCTTATCCTTTCATTGCCGCTGCTTATTTCAGCCGTCTTAAAACGTCTGCCGTATTCTTCAAATATCTCATTGATGGTCTCTTTTTTGATTGGCTCCGGCTCGTCCTTTAATATATATCTGTAAATATGGTATCTGTAGCCCTTTAACGCATACTGAGCATGATTTGAATAAAAGGATATTATACAGTCGCTGTTTTTATTGTAAATATGCTCCGCTATATCAAATCCGCTGTATTCGTTCATTTCTATATCCAAAAACGCTATATCAAAGCTCTCCTCTGACTCAAGCAGCGCCTCCGGAGATGTGTATTCATATATACGAGTATCCACCATTCGCGGAATATATTTTTTCAGTTCGCTGATATTGTTTTTTTCATCATCACAGATCACTATTTTCATTTGTAATCCACCTTTATCGATCAGTAATATTTTTTATATATTATATCACAAAATCATATTTATTTCAATCATATGTTTAAAATAGTGTCCCTCATTATAGGCACCAACAACCACTGCTTGCTCCCGTTAAACCGTCTGCTCTCCTGCCACAAATTTGACACTGTGATCTATCATATGATATATTTTTAATTTCCCTATACTTAATATCCCCGTTTCATCATCATAATACGACGGGGGTGTCTCATATTCCAAAATGAGTTCTGAATTCAGAAATGAATCAAGTATTTCTTTATCCGTTCTGCTCCCTGCCCTGACTATTATGTACTGGTCATAACCTCCATGTGATAACGCATGCACGGATATCTGATGATCTCCGTTACCTGTATTATATGCGCATATATCGTTTTCTTTTATGCCTTTGGCGCTTATGCGGCTCTCTACATTTTGCATACTTATATCCGAATTGTTGTATATATCATAATTAAAGGTTATCATTCTGTATTCTGTCTTGTCCTTTATATCCTCTATGACCTTTCCGAACTCAAACACTGCATAATTATCAAGATCTTCTTCTGTAAGCTCTCTTATCTCAATGCCGTTTATCTCTATCCGCAGTTGGTCAGCTCTGATACGTGATGTAAAATTATCTATACATACTACTGTACAAATACATATCACTATGACCGCAGCTATCGCGCAAAATACCTTTTTCATAACTTTATCTCCTTGTGATTTACCGTCCCTTGTGATATAACCTCTCTTTCTTATACTATGATTATTACACATATTTGTATTTTTGTCAATATGTCCGCTGCAATTTTACATCGATCTTCAGCTCTGACAGAATAAATGTATCCTTAAATTATCATTGATCCAGAGCTTTTAGCAGCTCAATAATATCATCCTTTGCATATTTTGTTCGGTACAATTTGTCATTATATGCGTCTTTAATAAAAACGCCTCCATATAAGCCTAACTGCATAACCATATTTCCTTCGTTATCATAATATCTGATACTGCCGTCCGCACTTTTATTCGGCAGCTCGTCATATGAGGCTTCTACAAGCTTTATACTGTTCAAGCATTCTGTAATCGACTGAATATGGTCTTTTGTATTAAATATCGCATTCCCATCAAGAAATTTATCGCAGTTCTGCAGCTCTGTCAAGCTATATATCTGTATTTCGCTTATCTTATCATATTCCGGAGCATGATCCAGATATACAGTTTTCTTAAAATATGCCTTTATCTCGTTCATTTCCAACTCATAATTGGGATCAGATGTATCGCTGATCAAAGCGCAGGCATAGCATGCCGCCCCTGCTAACACCACAGCCATTAAAGCACATATAACTTTAATAACCTTTTTCATTTTATCACCCCGCTAATGCAGATATACATAGAAAGCGGACGTCACTCTTTCTGCTCGCTTATCAGATAACGCTGTAAAGCCTGTACAGGATCAGCGCCGCCTCTCCACGCGCCATACTTTTTCCGCTCATGGCTTTCAGTTCTTCCTCTGTTACTATTCCGTATTTCATGGCATATTCCACATCTGACTTTGCCCAGTCGGGTATATTTTCCGGCACGCCTTGAACATCTTCTCCATCTCCGCCTGTTCCCTCACTGCGCATTGACCGTCCTGCAAGCGCGGCAAGCTGTATATCTGTTACTGTTTCTTCTCCGCGGAATGTATTATCTTCAAAACCGTCCATCATTCCATACCTTGCGCTTGCTCCTGCTGCATCATAATACCATTTATCTGCTGTTACATCTGTATAATTCACTTCCCCCGTTTCATCTTTCTTTCCTATCATCCTCAGCAGCATTGCGGCTGTCTCTGCGCGGCTTAATTCCTTTTCCGGTTTAAACTCTGTGTCTGTTACTCCATCTGTTATTCCCGCTCTTGTGAGATGTGTTACCGCCTCATAATACTTACTGTCTTCCTTTACATCTTCAAACTTTATTTCTTGTTTAACTTCCTTTTCTTCCGGCAGCTTGACATCCTCCATGACCTTGCCTATTACCAGCTTTGAATTAGGTCCGTTAAACACCCGGCTTACCTTATATACATTTCCGTCATTATCCAATGCAAGTATATAGTCAAATGTTGTATCACCCATTGTTTCATCAGTGATCGCCGCTATATTTTCCAGTATCTTTTTAGGATATGAAAAATTATATACCTCACTGTTTTCCTGTATGTACTCATCTGTTTCATCTTCTCCATATAGCCAAAGCTCACCGTTTGTTTTAAGGACTACATTATACGCCTGCTTATTGCAGACCTGTCTAACATCTTCAAGATACTTAACGGGTGAAAGAAGATCATAATCGTGTGAATCTGTCAGCTCAGCGCAGTTGTTTCCCCATCTCCACAATATATTATCCTCTGTCAGCGCATATGTAGCATTTACACCTGTATTTATGCTGCTTACATCACTCATAACCTTTATCGGCTTATACGAGATATCATATGTTCCATTTCCAACTTGACCTCTTATATTAGCGCCATAAGTCCAGACAGTTCCGTCTGTTTTAAGAACAGCTGTATGATGATGACCGCCTGATACGCTTTCCACATTATTCATTAATTTTACAAACTCATCTGACTTAAATAACTGATCTTCCCTCATAAATCCATATACAGCATTAATTCCTCTTACCCATAATGAACCATCTGTTTTTATTATACATTGATGCTGCCAACAATCACTAAAACCCTCTACATTCTCCGCTATTTTTAATGATGCAGGAACATTATTATATCCGACCCATACCAACCCATAAAGAACATTGTCGTTTGTAATATAATATCCTTGATGCACACTTTTTACATTGTCCGCTATCTTAATGGCAGCAGCATTATCAATATTATCATTTCTATTTGTATCCTGCCATAACCATAATGAGCCATCATTTTTTATTGCATAACAATTTATATAGCTTGTATCAGTTTTAAGATCATAATAAGAGCCTTCAACGCTCATATTGTGCTCTCCGGATGCAGCTCTGCACACGCTTCCCGTTCCGCACAGCGCGCACACAAGCGCCGCAAGTGCTATTATTTTTTTCATAATTATCTCCCTTTCTATCTTGATTTAAGCGCTCGCCTATTATAACATTCCCCATAATTTTATTACAGGAGGACGGTTATATTTCGACCGTCCTCCTGTATAATATTTGTCACTCCGTAAATTGAATTCTATTGTAATTTCCATTTTTATCTTTGACTGTTGAATCAACCTCAGCCGTTATGTTTTCCTTTCGATCCGGCAAATATAGGTTCATTATATATCTGTCATCTTCCATTCGATCTTCTGTTATTACAATATTACTTGTATACATTCTTTGTTTTATATAATTTAAAGTATTATACTGCATTTGTCTTTTTTTGCTATTACTTGGAGTGTTAAATACATACCCAGACTCTGCCGTATTATTGTATGTCACAAGCTTGATATCATTGCTTTTATTGACACGATACCAATAATGAATTTGGTCATTACTGTTCTTTAAAAGCACGTCCCATGAACCGTTGGATATGTTATATTCAGCCTCATCTACATAGAAATCATTACTCGTTTCTAAATTTGTCATCATTTCATCATGAAATGCCATGACATTCTCTGATATTTCTTTTCTTACTATTACAGCGAAGACCAATAGTATCATTAATATCAATACGATCGAAATTGCTGCTAAAATCATTATTTTTTTCTTGTTTTTCATCTGAAATTATCCTCTAAGATCAAGTGATGCTGTTCAAGCTCTTTGGAGCTCCAAAAGCTCGTTGATCTTAATTCATTGCAGCGGCTATATTTTACCGCCCGCCCTCTCTCTGACGCTTATTTGCACTATCGTAAATAATATCCATATAATTAGGAAACAAGCTCGCTGAAATATTTTTCATCGCGCCTAAACAGCTACCTGCAAACATTATCTAACCTGGCTTATCAGCTTTTGCTCAAGCTTATACTTATTTTCTGTATATCTGTCAAGCTCAGCCATAAGCTCTTTCATCTTGTCTGAATACATACCGATATACCGCTCCCTTTCCATGCTTATACCGGCGCTGCTGCTTTCTCTCCTGAAAAGGTATACCTTATCACCCTGTATCACAGGTACATGATCCTCAAAATAATCATATGAATACTCCCTGAACTCGGATTTCACCAGCAGATTATCTATTATGTAAAAGCCCCTGTCATTTACAATTATGTGTGATATATCCAGATTAAATAACTCATACGCTATCATTCCGATCAACACAATATATATCGCACAGCTTTTTATAAACGAAAATACACTCAGGCTTTTTTTATCAGTGAGCTGGCGCAGAACTATCCAGAGCATGACTATAATTACTATCATGCCGAACATATAAACTATACATGATACAGGCTTTCCAAGTCCGCTGAAAAAATGAAGATTCGTTTCGCTGTCATAGTAAACCAGGCTGTCTGCCGCCGGGTCGGCTATGCTTTTATAGCAGAACAGAAGTCCTATGCAGGCAGCCATACAGCACAGCGCGGCTACTATCTTTTTCTTTGATGACATTTTGGTTCTATTTTTGATCCCCATTATTGTCTCCCTTCTTCCATGAACCCCTCATTCAGGCGTTACGCTTCGCACGCAGTCCTTATCTTGTATAATAAAGGAACTTGTTGTAGTTTAAAAACTTTACTCAATTAGTATGTCTTTTACAACTAATCAAATAAAATACCTGAATATTACGCGCTAATGGCTCCGCCTATACGCAGTATGGCTCCGATGCGATACGCAATTGGGATCCACCCAATATCCATTAGGGATCTGCTTGTATATAATGGAATATCCGATATAATTAATAAAAGAAACGAGAATAAACATTATGCGCGTGAATGTATATTTATGCAGGTGGGTGTGGATTAGCTGTAAGCTTATCCACATTGCGGGGGTAACTCCTGCAGGCTCAGTCTATGTCCGCCTTTGCTGTCCACTCTCGCATATTTTTAGTCCCTGCAAACAGCCAGATGGCATTGTGCACGATCCTATCCATAATTGAGTCTGCGTGAACGCCTCCGCCCAGACGCGCATGCCAATCCTTCTTTGGATATTGCGTACAGAATATGGTCGATGTGTTGTCGTAACGTCGCTCTATCAACTCAAATATGAATTGTATACTGCTTTCGGTAATATCCTCGAAAAGCCACTCATCCAGTATCAGCAGCTCATAGCCGCTGTACTTTTTGAGGACCTTCTGCTTTCCGTTCTGGATGATAGACTGCTCTTCATATTCCATCAGCAAGTCAGGCATGCGTATATATCGCGTTCTGATCTTTTGTCGACATGCCATCTTGCCAAGAGCGCAGCCAAGGTATGTTTTGCCCGAACCTGTAGGTCCATGAATTATCACAGAGCGATTTTCTTTGATAAAACCACATGAGGCAATACTATGTAAATCCTCTCGTCTAAAGCCTCTTTCGGAATAATATATGCTGTTGATATCACCATCCAACCTGAACTTTGCTTGTTTGATCAGCCTCTTAACACGCTGATTGAATTTTTCTTGATATGCATAATCCACTATCATTTGCATTCGCTCATCAAAGCCAAGAACTGTGCAATCAATATCTTTGTTCTGCATATCGATCGCATCGAGTATCTCCTGCATACCCATCTCAAGCAGTTTCCTGCGTGTTTCATCATTCATCATCGCTGTCACCTCCATAATAGGCAGCGCCACGTATATATCCCTGCTCTTTGGATCGTCTTTCAGGCATAACTGCTTTATCACGCTCCGATGTCAATATCGCTTTGATATGTCTGTACCGTGGCGAATAAATACGTTCCAATGCTATGCCGCATGCTATTTCAAGACGGTCGTTACCATAGCTCTTGCTGAGGTTCAGCACAGACAAGGACGGATTGTATGCCTGTTCTTTGATCTGTACACTCTCGAAAATACGATTGATTACAGTTCCGGTATACTTGCCGATCTTTTCCGACCAATTACGGATGCGTCTCTCATCCCATTCGGGCTTCTGAAACCTATCGGGCATATCCTCGGGATGTGTTGAATAACGGTTGCTGACATAATCGGGAAAACGCTGCATATGCCGCTCACTCAGCACCAACTGCACGGACTTTCAGCACCACCCTTGCCGCTCGTTCAGCACCACTAAATT
>CALXSS010000086.1 GCA_944391225.1 uncultured Clostridia bacterium | reverse complement strand
TCACAGAGGGCACTGCTGAGGAGGTAGAGAACAACCTGAAAACATATATTCAGACAGTAGTGGGAAGATACAAGGGCAGGATCAAGGGCTGGGATGTTGTGAACGAGGCTATACGCGATAATTTCAGTGATGTTTATCCTACATCATGGAGCTATTATTTACGAAAGGAATCAGAGACCTCCGGCTCGCCATGGTACAGAGCGCTCAGAGATGCCGATTATATATACAGATCATTCCTGTACGCGCACGAGGCTGATCCTGATGCTGAGCTGTACTATAACGATTATAATCTGGACAATCCTATCAAGCGTGAGTGCGCCGCGCTGCTTGTTGAGCATATAAATAATAAATACAAGCAGGAATATAATACAGATGAAAATCTCGTTGATGCTATCGGAATGCAGTCGCATTTCAGCTTGACGACCAATACAGATGATGTCAGAGCATCGATCGAGAGGTTCAGACAGGCAGGCGTAAGGGTGAATATCACAGAACTTGATGTAACTCTGGTAAGCGTGGCGGATAACAGCCAGGGAGCGGACGAGGGAACAATGGAGTTTACTGAGCCGCTTGAGGAGCGTCAGGCAGCAAAATATGCTGAGCTTATGACGATATATAAGGAAAACGCCGATATAATCGACAGAGTTACTATTTGGGGCGTGACTGATGACACGAGCTGGCGATCAAGTCTTTATCCAGTATTGTTCAACTCGGACTATACACCTAAAAAGGCTTTTAATGCTGTAATGGATCCGGTCAATTACAGATAATGCCCCGCAAATACAGAAATTGTAGATAACACGAGGTGTAAATTCATGGTGATCCAGTCGATCAACTGTAATTTTCTGAATAAATATACATAAAAAGTACGAAATCTACAGAAATTCAACACATCTATTAAGTTCAATCATTTACCGTAGACGGAAAGTGTGATAAAATAAAAAGAAGAGTCAAAAACGGAAAGGAGTGGACAAATTGTATAAGGTTTTTTTCGTTGATGACGAGCCCTATATAATTGAAGGACTTAATTTACTGATGGACTGGAATGCAATGGGGATTGAGATAATTGGCTCTGCCGACAATGGGACTGACGCTCTTGAAAAAATAAAAGAGCTTAAGCCGGATATTGTTGTAACAGATATCCATCTCCCGGGGATTGATGGATTGGAGCTTATAAAAGAATGCGCCTCATTGCCGGGGAATTGCCCGGAATTTCTGCTGCTTACCGGATACGGGGAGCTTGAATATATAAAAAAAGCGATGCGCCTTGGGGCGCGCGGCTATTTGCTTAAACCGATAAATCCTGATGAGCTCAGCGAGTATATAGAGCTTATATTGTGTGATTTTTCTAAGAGAGACGATACAAACAGCGAAAGCGACGAGCTTATAAGCTATGTGGCAAGCGATACGTTTATGCGCATAATCTTTGGCGAATGCAGCGAAAAGCTGATAAGGCGGGCAGAATTTCTGCTTGGCGCCGAAAGGGGAGCGGAGCTTTCTTTGATGCTGTTTGGCTTGCCTCAGAATTCAAGCTTTGCCGAAACGCGCCGCTTTATAGATATTATTCGTTCGCTGGACGGAGTAGATCCGGAGTGCGTATTTGATATGGGATTTTCATTTGCGGCATATGTATCAAAGGCGATGACTACAGAAGAAAGCACAAGTCTGGCGCAGAGGGTGGCAGATGTCTGTGAAAATCTTATTGAGGCTATAATCGTGCTGCCTCCGGGCAGCCCGGAGCTGTGGTGCGACAAGATCAGCCGCGTGCTGGTTGAGCGTCAGGCGGGAGTATATAAGAATAAGATATTCGATTACAGCCGTATAAACAATGCTGACTATGATTCAGATATAGAAATGGACGCGGAGCAGATACTTGAGCTTGCGAGAAACGGAGATTACGACGCCGCTGAAAAGGAGCTGAAATCTGTGTTCTTCGCAATGGAGCGCGCGGGAATGCAGACAAGACGGCTAAGAGGCTTTGCTACTCTGTTCATGTTTGGGCTTTACAAGTACATACAGAGGATTGGACTTGACTGTGAGGTGCTTTTCAACAGCGCGTCGTTTAGGATAACAAGAGCGCTGCATGCGTATGAAATGTTCACTGTTTGCTCTGAGCTGCTTGAGCAGGTAGAAAAGCTGATAATGAAAGGTAAGTATGTATCTGAGTTTCAGAGCGTTATGGATTATATTGAAAAGAATTATAAAAAGAACATTACTCTTACAGATATTGGCAGAGCGATTTATATTAAATCGGCAGTGATCAGCAAGATCGTTAAAAATGCCACCGGAATGAAGTTTAGTGATTATCTTAACAAGCTCAGGATGCAGGAAGCATGCAGGCTTATCTCAAAAACAGATATGACGATAGCTTGTGTGGCATCTGAGGTAGGATACAGCGACTACGCATATTTTGCGAATAAATTTAAGCAGTACAGCAATTGTCTGCCGTCACAGTACAGAAAAAGAGTGAGGCATATGAAATGAAGAAATGGATATACAGACTGCTCAATAATATGTCGCTGTTCAAAAAGTTTGAGCTGATATTTATATTCTGCGTTTTACTTCCTGTTCTATGCTCGGGAATGTGGTTTATGATCTCAACTAATTCGAGAATTAGCAAATCTGAGGAGGAGAATCTTAACAGAGAGCATCTGCGAATCAGCGAAGAAGTCACTAATATATTCGATACCGCTCTGAAAAATGCGAATATTGTGCTGGCAGATCCGAATGTAGCTGAGTTTATAAGCCACAGCTACAGCAGCGAGCGCGAGTTTTACGAAACATTGATAGAGAACGAGATGAAAGGGTATTTTGACATATATACTTCTCTTGACGACAGCTTTATGGCTATGACCATCTACACGGATAATTATACGATTACTGACTGTGAGGTACTGTGTAAGCTTGACAATGATAAGATGAACAGTATCTGGTATAATACGGTTAAAGATGCCTTTGAGCAGGTAGTGGTTGTGCCTGATGAATACAGGGGATACCATGGTCAGAAGGATGACAGAACAATTAGTCTCGTAAAGCACCAGGTCTACAATGGGGACAGCGGGAGGATAAACGGTTATATTAAGATAGATATTAATTTGAATAAGCTTGCAAGAAAGCTGAACAATAAGAATGAGAACATGTTTTTTTATTTGTACAGCGAAAAGAACAAGTGTTATGTTGATCCGATCAAAAAGGTGATGCTTGATTATAATACGAGCATAAAGGAAAGCGTTGGAGATGAGTATGCCTTTACAGTTGATACATATATAAGCAGCGGCAGGTACTTAAGCGGCTGGAAGCTGTTTGGAAAGTGCGAATGGGGATATATGCGCAGCATGCAGAGAACCAACATAATAATTACTCTGCTGATATGCACAGGCTTCGGATTGATAGCGCTTATTCTTGTGTACTTGATATACATGTCTAACATAGACCGTATTGAGAGACTCAAGCAGGGAATGCGCGATATTGTATCTGAGAATTTCAATAAGATAGAGGGTGACTGCGGAAGCGACGAGATAGCCGATCTTATATGCTCATATAACGATATGACCGACCGCATGAATAGTCTTATAAATAATGTTTACAAGCTTGAGATAGATAATAAGAGTATTGAAACTGAGAAAGTGAAGGCTGAGCTTAAATATCTGCAAAGCCAGCTCAACCCGCATTTTATATTCAATGTGCTGAGCGCTATGCATATAGAGGCGCTTAAAAATGGCTGTAAGCAGTTGGGCGATCACATTTTCGGGCTTGCAAGCATTATTCGCAGAATGCTCGATTGGACTGACGAGTTCAAGCCTCTGTATGAAGAAATAGAGTTTGTAAAAACCTATCTGAATCTTGAAAAATTCAGGTTTGGCGATAAGCTCGCATATGAGATCAACGCGGATGAGGCTGCGCTTGAAATAAAGCTGCCGGTAATGATAGTCCAGCCGCTGATAGAAAATTCGTGCAGACATGGCTTGCAGGGTAAAACTGGACAGAGGCGGCTGAGATTGGATGTTGCCAAATCAGGAGGCATACTGGAAATAAAGGTGTTCGATAACGGCAAGGGAATGACAAAGGAAGCGCTCGAAAGACTGAGGAACAGTCTTGAAACTGAGGATTTCGATGGACATATAGGCGTTAAGAACATTTATAAACGGCTCAGGCTGTATTTCGGTGACAAGGCGAATATGGGAATAGATTCAGCCGAAAATGAATGGACTTGCGTAACGCTTACTATAGAAATAGATGAATCCAAAGCTTAGGAGTGTAAAAATGTATAAAGTATTGATTGCTGATGACGAAAGATATATAACAGACGGACTTAAACTCATAATAGACTGGGAAAAATATGGGTTCGAGATCTGCGCCAGCGCTGAATCGGGCGATGAGGCGCTGGAGCTTTATGAAAAATTCAAACCGGATTTTGTCATGTTCGATATATGTATGCCGGTTCATACCGGAGTGGAGCTTGCCGAGATCCTGCGCAGCAGAGGATATAAAAATGATATTGCCCTGCTCACGGGCTATAGTGAGATAGAATTTGCAAGACGGGCTGTGAAATATAAGGTCAAGTATTATTTCAACAAGCCTATAAATGTGAATGAAGTCGAGAATGCGCTCAAGGAGATAAAGGAAGAGCTTGACAAAAAAAGTATATTTGAAAATGATTATGAAGATGAGGGGTTCGTGCCGGACGAGATCATCTTCAGAAAAATAAGCCGCGGCGAAAGTATAGAAGGCTGCGGCGCGTGGGGAGTTCTGACTGTGTTTGGCTGCGGAAAAAAGCTTGATGCCGGAGCAGATGAGAACATCTATAGGCTGCTTAAAAACAGGAGATCCAAAACCTATGTTATAGGCGGAGCGGATGAGGCTGAATGCAGAAAAAAGACAGAAAAATGTATGGAGCTGCTAAAAGATGACGGAGTTTATGGCGTGTACACTATAAAAAATACGCTCGCTGAAATATACGATGGCTATACCCAGAATCTCAGCGTAAACTCAAGGCTTACCGGAAAGCAGGACGGCGGGCTGTATGATACGAAAAATGCGGCGGGCGAGGATGTTCGTCTTTACAACATATTAGGCGAGGCTGATATAGCTATCCTATGCGTTAAGAACCGCGATGTTTCCGAGCTTGAGCGGGTGATAGAGTCCGTTATAGCTGATGCGGCAAAAAGTGATTCTGCCGGGAGAGTAGTAGGCATATTCTGCGCTTACATTGAAGCGCAGCTGCTCAGGCTCATATCAGAGCTTGGAATAAATCCTCAGGAGGTAATAACTGAGCCTGATTTCGAGGCCTGCGAATCGATATGGGAGATCAAAGACATATTGATAAGAATGTGCAGCGAAACAATCAAGGCTGTAAAGGAAGCGAATCCTAAGCCTGATACTAATTTTGAATGTATAGAAAAGTATCTGCGCGAGCATTTCCGCGAGGAAATAGTTATAAAGGATCTTGCAGGTATTTTTCACATGAATCATGTATATCTCGGAGTGGTTTTTTCAAAAAAAGCCGGGATGAGCATAAAGAACTATGTTCACACGCTTAGAATGAAAGAGGTCAAGCGCTTAATACGCGAGACCGATGCGTCATTAAAGGATATAGCCTATGAAGTAGGCTACAACAATTATAATAATTTCTTTGTATGGTTTGAAAGATTTTTTGGCACTACACCTGAGGAGTACCGTAAAAATCTTAACAAATAAATAAAAAGCCTTATCAGTCTGCCGCGCTGCGGCGGTCAAGAGAGGAGTAAAACGGAGGTATAAGCTATGAAAAGAAAGGCTGCAACATTGCTTTCATTAGTAATGCTGTTCACAAGCGCGGGTCTGACGCCGGCAGAGCATGCGTCTGCGGCTGGCGTTGAGCTGCTCAATTTTGATTATGACGATAATGTCTATTTTTCACCGAGCGGCAGCGGAACTATAGCGCTTACAGAGGAGGGTCATTCCGGTCAAAGGTCGATAAAGCTAAGCGGCAGAAGCATTGCCGACGACGGCGCAAAGCTTGGCGTGGAGCTGGCTGAGGAGGACACCGTATACAATGTGTCGATGTGGGTAAAATCACAGCATGCTCAGAAGCTCACTGCAGAGCTGAATGGCGAAAAGGTCAATTCAGCAAATCTTCCGCCGGAAACATGGACAAAGATAGAGGGCAGTGTAACAGCGAATGGAGCTGAGAGCGAGCTTGTTATATACGGCCTTGAGGGAACAGGCGATTTTCTCATTGACGACGTGTCAGTGCTTGCTGAGGGTCAGGAGATAACAACGCCATATGCTCCGGAGGGAATAAATATGTTTGAGGACGGCGGCTTTGAAAGCGGCGAGCTTGGGGTATTTGCCGCAAGAGGCTGCACGAATACCGTTACAGAAGCAGCTGCTCACAGCGGCAAGTACGGTGTAAGCATAACCGAGCGTGAGCAGGACTGGATGGGAATAGAAACAAACATAAAGGATCTTGTTATTGGAAACGCCAATTACAAGGCTGGAGTATGGGTAAAGATAGATAATCCCGAGTCGGTAACTGCCGAATATTTCCTGCAGCTTGAAACAGAGGTGCAGGGAGGCTCAACAGAGTATCCGTCAATTAAGAAATTCAGCGCAAATTCCGACGAGTGGACTGAGGTAAGCGGAGTATTCTCCACAGGCAGTCTTGGCTCGCCGCTCTCAAAGCTGAAGCTTTACATCGGCAGCGCCGATGGAAACACTTATGATATTATGGTAGATGATTTCTCCTTTGCATATACGACTGAGGAGGCTACAGGCAATTCATCAAGACCTACTAACGCTAAGCCATGGGTCAATTATGATCTTCAGGCGCTCAAAGATGTGTATGCCGATTACTTCCTGTTAGGTAATGCGCGCAGCTCAGATACGGGCGAATCAGGAAATATTGAGGATGAAATGATGGCATATCACTTTGACATCATGACTGCTGGTAACGATATGAAGCCGGATTATCTTGCTCCGTCGAAGGATCTGTATACATTTGACAGAGCTGATACCATGGTAGATAACGCGATTGAAGATGGAATGCTTGTGCATGGTCACGTTCTTGTGTGGCATGAGCAGTCGCCTGACTGGCTCACAACAGATGTAAGCCGCGATGAAGCTCTTGCGAATATGAAGGATTACATATTCAATGTTATGGAGCATTATAAGGGCAAGTGCTACAGCTGGGACGTTGTAAACGAGGCTATCGACGGAATAACAGACACCTCGCAGATATCTACTATATTAAGAGATACTCCGTGGCGCAGAGCCGTAGGCGATGACTTTATAGAATATGCGTTCAGATATGCTGCTGAGGCTGATCCTGACGCTGATCTCTACTATAATGATTTTAACCTTGATGACGCTACAAAGGCAGACGCGGTCGTAACGCTTGTTAAGGACCTGCAGTCAAAGGGAATAAAGATAGACGGTATTGGAATGCAGGGTCATTACACTGTAAACACGTCTATAAAGGCTGTAGAAAACTCTATTAAAAAGTTTGCAGAGCTTGGTGTCAAGATATCGATAAGCGAGCTTGATGTCG
The DNA here is from genome assembly GCA_944391225.1 of uncultured Clostridia bacterium. Lineage (GTDB taxonomy): Bacteria > Bacillota > Clostridia > UBA1381 > UBA1381 > Ornithomonoglobus. Next base: position 2,629 of record CALXSS010000086.1, on the reverse strand, counting down.
GCTGTCTGCAGGCTGGCGATTATCCTACAGAGGAAGAATTTATAAGACAGGCTCAGAAATATGCGGAGCTGTTCATATTGTTCAAGAAGTACAGCGATGTTATTGATCGTGTAACTCTTTGGGGACTCGATGATGGTACAAGCTGGAGAGCAGAAAACTATCCGCTCGTATTTGACCTTAACTATCAGCCTAAGGAGGCTTATTACGCTCTGCTTGATCCGGAGGGCTATCTTGAGGAGCATCCTGTTCAGAAGATAGTTATCAACAGAGCCGGTTCCGCTTACGGTACGCCTACAATTGACGGCACAGCGGAGGCTTTGTGGGATAACGTGCCGGAGTACAAGATCAACAGATACGTAATGGCATGGCAGGGAGCATCGGGAACATTCAAGTCGATGTGGGATGAAAACAATCTCTATCTGCTGGTTAACGTTACGGACCCTGTGGTGAGCGCGGTAGCGAGCGAAGCGTATCTTCAGGACAGCGTTGAGGCGTTTGTTGACGAGAACAATGGAAAGACAACATTCTATGAGGACGACGACGCACAGTATCGTGTAAGCTGTGAAAATGTACAGAGCTTTGGTACAAACGGCAGCGCCGATAAGTTCAAGACAGCCGTTACAAAGACAGACACGGGTTATATGGTTGAAATGGCGATTGCGTTAAGCTCTGCTCCTGCCTCGGGCGACGTCATCGGATTTGACGTTCAGATCAACGATGACGGCAGCGGTGACGGAAACAGAACATCAATAGCTAAGTTCAACGATACAACAGACCTTTCATGGGGAACAACAGAAAACTGGGGCGAGCTTGAACTGAATATGGACGGCACAGTGACAGCTGTAGCTGACGATGAGCAGACAGGCGGCTCAGAAACAGCAGAGGAGCCTATAAAGGTATTCCTTAACGGCGCTCAGCTTGAGTTTGACACAGATCCTATGATAGTTAATGATATAACTCTTGTTCCGTTCAGAGCTTTGTTTGAGGCTCTCGGCGCAGAGGTCGGCTATGAGGAACGCGAGGACGGTCAGTATGTGGCGGCATCGCGCGGCGATATAAATATAACACTTAAGATCGACAGCACAGACGCGCGGGTAAACGATGCCTCGTATACTCTTGAGGCTGCGCCTGTGATAGTAAATGAAAGAACTCTTGTTCCGCTAAGATTCATATCAGAGAGCTTAGGCGCTGCAGTTGAATGGAACGGCACAGACAGAACAATTACAATAACAGCGGAATGACTGCGCTGCCGGCGGGGGCAGTAACAGCCCCTGTCGGCGCGGTCTCTGTTTGATTGTATGCGCTCGTGGGGGGGCTTACAATAATAGATCACGAAGAATAATCGTATATCGATTATGATTTGGAATTCCCGCTACAAAGAGGCGGGAGAAATGAGGATTAAGGAGGACAAAATGAGCGGTAAAAAGAAATTAATATCGTTTGCAGTAAGCGCTGCAATGCTCATATCAGCGCTGCCGCAGTTTGCTTCCGCGCAGACGGTAACGATAATCAGCGATAATTTTTCTGACGGCACTACATCAGGCTACAGTGTATATGATCCTTCAGCAGGCGAAAACCCTGTTCTGAATGTAGAGTATGAGGATCTGAAATTTGAGGAAAGCAGCGGATGGGATCCGAATAACGGCATAAGAAAGGATATAACCTCAGCGCTTAAGGGATCGGGATTCAAAAGCGGACAAAATATGACAGTCAGCGCTAAGGTCTCATCTGCCTGGAACAATGCAAACGCGTCAGCATTTATAGAGATAAACGGTGAAAAGACTGAGCTGGCAAGCGGAAAAGCAGAAGGCACAGACTGGACTGAATACACACTTACAGGAACAGCGGCTGTGAACTATAACGATAATGATACAGTATATTTCTGTATAACACAGCCGTGCGGAACTCATGTATATGATGATATACAGCTTACATATGAGAGCGGCTCATCATCTGAGCCTGAGGAGAACCAGCTCATCAGCATAAGCGGAGCGCAGTTCGCAAATGCGATAGGCAGATTCAGCGTGTACGACAAGAGCGACACAGCAGGAAAGCTTACCACAGAGAACAGCAAGCTTGAGCTGACGGACGGCGGCAGCGCAACCTATACAAACGGAATCAGGATGAGGGTCACAGACCTCATAAAAGAGAGCGGATACGAGTACAGCGCGTCGGCAGATGTATCGTCCGGATACTGGAACAACGGAGAGCTTCCGGGAACATTGTTCATTGAGATAGAAAAGGACGGTAAGGTCGTAGACAGCGTTTTGCTTGAGAGCAAGGCGGGAACGGTAGATACAACAGAGATGTACAAGTTCAGCGGAACAGGAACGCTCAGCTTTGAGCCGGGCTCAGAGATATACCTTTGCTTTACTCAGACGGCAGGCTATCAGAGCTATGATAATATAGTAATAACAAAGGGTAAAAAGTCGGAAACAACAGATCCTACAGCTGCTCCTACATCAACGCCTGAGGGACAGCTTATCAGCATAAGCGGAGCGCAGTTCGCAGATGAGACAGACAGATTCAGCGTGTACGATAAGAGCGATACGGCAGGAAAGCTTACCACAGATAACAGCAAGCTTGAGCTGACGGACGGCGGCAGCGCAACGTATACAAACGGAATCAG
>CALXSS010000085.1 GCA_944391225.1 uncultured Clostridia bacterium | reverse complement strand
AAACTTGATAGCAGTATCCTTAAAAAATGGCTTATCTGCTTTGTTCTTTTCGCTTTATGTGGTCTGTGCATTTTGCTGCAGCCCCTATATTTTTTTGGACTCATTTTTCTTTTTTTAGCTCATCATATTCATGTGTCAGCCTGTATGCTAATCTGTAGCGTTCATTAAGCGACTGATTGCTGACTGTTTCAAAAGCTGCCGGCACATCCACGAGCACGGATCCGCATTTTTTGCAGTAGTTGCTTATCCTGTTTGAGTAGTAGAAACGGTTGCATTTTTTACAGTATCTTACGAACATCATACCAACCTCCTAAAACAAAATTATTGAGTGTACCCGCTAAGAAAAGCGGGAAGAAAGATTTATCTAATATAATTATATCAGCAAAATGGTTTGGCGGCGTAAAAAGCGGCACATCGTGTACAAAATGTTTTTCTGTATTTTATTCGGGCTGTATCAGTCAGGCAGCAGACGCCGATTCAAACCTGAAAAACGTATATTTGGTGTCTGGGCTGCAAATAATTTATAGATAAATATTCTATTTTGCATTGACAAATCATTGTATTTATGGTATACTATTATCTGTTCGGAGAGGTGGCCGAGTGGTTTAAGACGCAGCATTGGAAATGCTGTGATGGTTAATAGCCATCCGTGGGTTCGAATCCCATCCTCTCCTCCATATTATAGGGTGAAAATGGCTTAACCATGAGGTTTGCAGCTGTTTTCACCTTTTTGTTTCATCTGTAAATTAATGGCTGCATTAAAGCTATAATAGCTGTTTTTAAACACTTTATGCAGTCAAAATGCAGTCAAAAAAGATAGGGAGCGGGAACAGTGAAACTCAGGTATATAGGCGAAAGCTTTGGACCGTTTGGCTTGACAAACGGACGGGTATATATAGCAACTATCGGTGACTCAGATTATTACCGTGTTTTTGATGATGAAGGTGAGGACTATTTATATTTTCGTGATAATCCACGTCCGTGTGATGGCTCAAGCCCCGGTGGAAGATGGGAGATAGTTGAAGGGATGACAGAAAGAGAAAAGGCGCTTGATAAGGCTTTTAAAGGCGCGGAGGGAGCATGGTATAACGAGCTGACAGGTGAGTCGGCTGCTATAGCGGCAGAATATGCGGAAAGATACAAGGACGAAATAGAGGAAACTTGGAGAGCTTTATCAGAGACTGAGGAGGGTCTGAAATGAACAGCGTATATGAAAGGATATATCAGGCGGTCAAGCTTATCCCAAGGGGAAAGGTGGCGTCTTATGGTCAGGTAGCGGCGCTTGCAGGTATCCCGCGCGGCGCGAGAGTTGTAGGGAATGCGCTGCATGTGAATCCTGATCCTGAAAATGTGCCTTGCTACAGGGTGGTGAGAAAAAACGGATCACTAACGGAGGCGTTTGCGTTCGGAGGAGAGAACGTGCAGCGGCGACTGCTTGAAAATGACGGTGTGGAGTTTAACGGCAGAGGCAGAGTTATAATGGATAAATACTGCATAAGGCTGTAAGTATAACTTTATGGGATGATTTATACATAACAGTCGTTATTTGTGTGATCTGCTCCTTTGCATATGCTCTGCTACGTATTTTTTTAGAATTTAAGCCGTTTTTTTGATAAAAATCTATTTACTAATCTGTTAAAGTGTGATATAATAATCAAATATAAGGTTATTTTCATGCAAAAATAATGAATAATATACTAATATTTATATGAAAGGGCTGATAGAAATGGGAATGACCATGACGCAGAAGATCCTTGCCAAAGCAGCCGGACTTGAGTCGGTAAAGGCAGGAGATCTTATAATGGCAAAGCTTAGTCTTGTTCTCGGCAACGATATAACGGCGCCGGTGGCAATACGCGAATTTGAAAAGTTTGGAGTAGACTCTGTTTTTGACAAGGCAAAGGTAGCGCTTGTACCGGATCACTTCACGCCGAACAAGGATATAAAGTCGGCGCAGCAGGCAAAGGTGGTAAGAACATTTGCGCTTGAGAATGATATAGAGAATTACTTTGAGGTCGGCGAGGTAGGAATAGAGCACGCACTTCTGCCTGAAAAGGGTCTCGTAGTAGCGGGCGATGTTGTTATAGGCGCAGACTCGCATACATGTACATACGGAGCGCTTGGCGCGTTCTCAACAGGCGTAGGCTCAACTGATATGGCTGCCGGAATGGCTACAGGTAAGGCATGGTTCAAGGTGCCTGAGGCTATCAAGTTCAATCTTACAGGACAGCTTAAGCCATACACGAGCGGAAAGGATCTTATCCTTCATATAATCGGAATGATAGGCGTTGACGGCGCTCTTTATAAATCAATGGAATTTACAGGTCCTGGAATGCACACGCTTTCAATGGACGATAGATTTACAGTAGCTAATATGGCTATCGAGGCAGGCGCAAAGAACGGCATATTTGAGGTGGACGAGCTTACGCGCGAGTATATGAACGAGCATTCGTGCCGTGAATATACAGAATTTACAGCAGATGATGACGCTGAATACACACAGGTAATAGATATAGATCTTTCAGAGGTTCCTCATACTGTCGCATTCCCGCATCTTCCTGAGAATGCGAGAACACCGGAAAACTGGGGAGAGGTAAAGATAGATCAGGTTGTTATAGGCTCATGCACTAACGGTCGTCTCACAGACCTTCAGCACGCAGCGGAGATACTTAAGGGTAAGAGAGTAAAGAAGGGAATAAGAGTAATAGTGTTCCCGGCAACTCAGAAGATATATCTTGACGCGCTCAGAGACGGAACTCTTTCTACTCTTGTAGAGGCAGGCTGCGTAATTTCAGCTCCCACCTGCGGTCCGTGTCTTGGCGGTCATATGGGTATACTTGCTGAGGGCGAGAGATGCGTGTCCACTACAAACCGCAACTTCATAGGCAGAATGGGACACGTGGAGAGCGAGGTCTATCTTGCAAGCCCTGAGGTCGCAGCAGCAAGCGCGATAATGGGCAGGATAGCTGCTCCGGAAGAAGTGCTTTGAGGAGGTCGTTAAGATGAATGCAAAAGGAACTGTAATTAAATACGGAGATAATATAGATACGGATGTAATAATACCGGCAAGATACCTTAATACTTCACTTCCTGAGGAGCTTGCAAAGCACTGCATGGAGGATATAGACAAGGATTTTGTGAACAGGGTAAACAGCGGCGATATTATGGTAGGCGGAGCCAACTTCGGCTGCGGTTCGTCAAGAGAGCATGCACCCATCGCTATAAAGGCAAGCGGTATATCCTGCGTCATAGCTGAAAGCTTTGCAAGAATATTTTTCAGGAATGCTCTTAATATCGGTCTGCCGATACTTGAATGTCCTGAGGCGGCAAAGGATATTGATAACGGAGACATAGTTTCAATAAATTTTGATACAGGTGTTATAACAAACGAAACAAAGGGTAAGGAATATCAGGCGGCGGCATTCCCGCAGTTCATGCAGGAGCTTATAAATGCCGGAGGTCTTGTAAAATACATAAGCTCAGGTAAAATGTGATCGGGAGCGACAGACGGAGGAAGTTATGAGTGAGTTTAATATAGCATTGATAAAAGGTGACGGCATCGGCCCGGAGATAGTAGACGGCGCGGTTACTGTGCTCAATGCGGTTTCGGAAAAATACGGACATAAGTTCAATTACACTGATGTATATATGGGCGGATGCGCAATAGACAAGTTCGGCGTACCGCTTCCGCAGGAAACAGTAGATATATGCAAAGCTTCAGACAGCGTGCTGCTCGGAGCAGTAGGCGGACCTAAGTGGGACAACTGCAAGGAAAGACCGGAAAAGGGTTTGCTTGGTATAAGAAAGGCGCTTGGATTGTATTCAAATCTGCGTCCGTCGATCCTTAAGCCACAGCTCAAGGATGCGTCGCCGCTTAAGGATGAAAAGCTCAGGAATGGTTTGAACGTTATGGTAGTTCGCGAGCTTACAGGCGGAATATATTTCGGTGAGCGACGTAATGCAGAGGACGGCTCATGGGCAAGCGATGAGGAAAAATACAGTGTAGAGGAAGTTAAGAGAATAGGAAAGATAGCTTTTGAAACTGCGATGCTCAGGGATAAGAGAGTTGTATCCGTTGACAAGGCAAACGTTCTTGATTCCTCAAAGCTCTGGCGCAGAACTATGACCGAGCTTGCAAAGGACTATCCTGAGGTAGAGCTTACACATATGTATGTTGATAATGCAGCTATGCAGCTGGCTATAAATCCTGCTCAGTTTGATGTTATTGTTACGTCGAATATTTTCGGCGATATACTTTCAGATCTTTCATCAGCAATAGCAGGCTCTATAGGAATGTTGCCTTCAGCGTCGCTGGGCGCAACAAAGTGCGGAATGTATGAGCCTATCCATGGTTCAGCCCCTGATATAGCAGGTCAGGACAAAGCAAATCCTATAGCTACGATAATATCCGCGGCTATGATGCTTGAGATGTCATTCGGACTTGTTGACGAGGCAAAGGCGATCAACGATGCTGTTGACAAGGTGCTTGATATGGGTTACAGAACACCGGATATTTACAGTGAGGGAACAACAAAGGTAGGCTGTAAAAAAATGGCGGCTCTGATAGCGGAGAATATATAAACACAGGGCGGTGCGGCAAATTTGGCTGCGCCGCTTTTTTTAGCAAAGCGGCACACATACAAGATAAATAAATATGATAACCGATACTATGCAGTAATTGCGTGAAAATAACAGTTGAAAACGAGGGCTGTATGTGTTATAATAATACGGTATATAGGTTTTTACAGAAAACAACATTCGGATAAATTAAAATGGAGTGAGTGAATTGGACAGTAATATACATATTCTTCCCGCTGTGCCTATGCGCGGACTTGCCGTGTTTCCTTATATGCAGCTGAATTTTGACGTTGCAAGAGATATATCGGTAAAGGCTATAGAGGCGGCGCTGTCAGAAGAATCGCGTATTTTCCTTGTTATGCAGAAGGATGTGAACGTGATGGATCCTGCTCCGCGCGACATATACACCGTGGGAACGATAGCTGAGGTAAAGCAGATCATGCACCTGCCTGGGAATGTGACTCGAGTTATAGCGCACGGACGCTCGCGCGGCGTTATAAGGGAATGCACACAGCGAAAGCCGTATTTCAGGTTCGAGATCGAGGAAATAGATGAGACATATTCGGGTATATCAAGCGTAGAGGCAGCCTACTGCCGCACTATAAAGAAAAAGTTTGAGGAGTATTTTGCCGTGAACAGCAAGATGCAGCCGGACAGGTTCATGAGCATCATGTCGGTAAATCATCTTGGCAGGCTGTGCGATATGGTTTCAGCTGCTATGGATTTTGATAGTGATGTAAAGCAGAGACTGCTTGAGGAAATGGACTTTGCAAAGCGTGCGGAGGAGCTGATATATCAGATAAACAGGCTCATAGAAGTGATAGATATTGAGCAGACAATAATCAGAAAGACAAAGCAGCGTCTTGATGAGCATCAGCGTGAATATTTTCTGCGCGAGCAGCTGCAGGTCATTCAGGACGAGCTGGGTGACAAGGACGGTATAGCAGGCGAGGTAGAGGAGTTTAAGGAGCGTATAGCCAAGGCTAAGCTCGGAAAGGAAAATACCGAAAAGCTTAATAAGGATCTGAACAGGTTTGCTAAGCTGCCCTCTGCAAGCGCAGACAGCGCGGTGCTGCGTTCGTATTTGGAATCGGTGCTTGATTTGCCATGGAACAAGTCTACAAAAGAAAAATTTGATATTAAGCATTCTCAGCAGATACTCGAGGAGGATCATTACGGACTGGAAAAGGTAAAGGAGAGGATACTTGAATTTTTAGCTGTCAGGAAAATGACGGGCGGCAGAAATTCAACTGTGCTTTGTCTTGAGGGCCCTCCGGGAGTAGGAAAGACCTCAATAGCACGCTCAATAGCGCGTGCTTTGGGCAGAAAGTTTGTAAGAGTATCATTGGGTGGTATACACGATGAGTCAGATATACGAGGCCATCGCAAAACGTATATAGGCGCAATGGAGGGCAGGATCATGGCAGCCATGCGCGAGGCAAAGGTGAAAAACCCGCTGATATTGCTTGATGAAATAGACAAGATGGGTGTTGACTATAAGGGCGATCCATCTGCGGCATTGCTCGAAGTGCTTGACAATGAGCAGAACAATGCGTTCCGCGATCATTATATAGAGATACCGTTTGATCTTTCAAACGTATTGTTTATAACTACGGCAAATACGCTTGACAGGATATCACAGCCTCTGCTCGACAGAATGGAAATAATACGTATTTCAGGCTACACAGGAGCGGAGAAATTCCATATAGCTAAGGACTATCTTATAAAGAAAGCCTTGAACAAAACAGGAATGAAGGCGGAGCAGTTCAGGATAACGGACGGAGCAATAAACAAGATAATAGAGAGCTACACGCGCGAGGCAGGCGTTAGAAAGCTTGAGCAGACTCTCGAATCCCTGTGCAGAAAGGCTGCTAAGCGAATCCTTGAAACGGGTGAGGAAAGCATTGAGATAAGCGAGGAAAATATTGGCGATTATCTGGGCAAGGAGATATATCACTTTGATATGATGAATGAAAGTGACGAGGTGGGCGTAGCACGAGGGCTCGCATGGACGAGCGTCGGCGGCGACACACTTTCAATAGAGGTCAATGTTATGAGCGGTACCGGAAAGGTGGAGCTTACAGGCAAGCTCGGAGATGTGATGAAGGAGAGCGCCAAAGCGGCAATAAGCTATATACGCTCTACTGCTGATGAGCTTAATATTGACAAGTCATTCTATGAGAACAAGGACATACATATCCATGTGCCGGAAGGAGCGGTTCCTAAGGATGGACCGTCAGCCGGTATAACAATGGCTACCGCCGTAGTATCTTCTCTTATAAACAGACCTGTAAAGCATGATATAGCTATGACGGGCGAGATAACTCTGCGCGGCAGAGTTCTGCCAATAGGAGGACTTAAGGAAAAATCAATGGCTGCATACAGAGCCGGTATAAAGACTGTTATAATTCCTGAGGAAAACAAGCGTGATATTAATGACATTCCTGAGGAGATACGCGAGAATATCAGCTTTATACCTGTTTCGGATATGAAGACTGTGCTTGAAAATGCACTGGTATGAGCGGGCAGGATATAGAGTGCGGAGTGAAAATATATGAATAAGAATAAAAAAGCGGCATTGCAGACTGGACAGCATACTGAATATGATACTATTAAGGGCGTGTTGATGTATGTCCTGCCGGTGCTGGCAGTGATATTTTTAAGACTCACAAAGCTGAATAATGAGGCTGATGTGAAAATAGCAATGAGGCTGGCTCTTGTCGGGCTGGCTTGCTATGGCGCGTACAGAGCGCACAAGGGCAGCTTTAACGCGGTAGTGGCAGTAAAGCTGATAATAATTGCCGGAATGATAGTGCGTGTGGGATATATGGTCTATACCGGCGCGTTTACTCGCGGCCATGATGTCGGTGTGAACGATGAAACAGGCGTAGGTCATTGGGGGTATCTGTATCATGTTATAAACGGTCATCTTCCGCCAAGCAATGAATATCAGTTTTATCATCCACCGCTGTTCTACATGGTTTCAGCGGCTGCTATAAAGCTTGTGATGCTTTTTACCGGCGGCAGCGACTGGACTCAGTATCTGTATGTGTCACAGGCGGTGTCCTGTGTCGCATCCTGTATAGTCCTTATATATCTTGAAAAGATAATGGACGCGCTGAGGATAAACAAGACTGTACAAATCGCGGCGTTTGTGATCACCGCGTTTTATCCGGCGCAGATATTGACAGCAGGCAGATTGAATAATGATTCTCTTGTTGTAATGTTCATGATACTGGCGCTGTATTTTACACTTAAATGGCATCAGAGCGAGAAAATGGGGGATATCATATGTATCGCATTTTCTATCGGGTTTGCCATGATGACCAAAATGAACGGCGCAATGATCGCTTTTGTAACAGGACCTGTGATGATATATCATTTTGTGCGCCGTATAAGAGCAAAGGACAGGGATAAAATAAAGGATATAATAATACAGCTTGCAGTGTTCGCAGTGATAGTTTTTCCGTGTGGTCTGTGGTATCCGATAAGGAATTATATTCTTTTCGATCAGCCGCTGAATTATGTGCATGATCTGGATGAGAATTCGTTTGTCTATACAGGCGATGCGTCATGGGTAGATAGATGGATTCGATTCCCGTTGTTCCATTTTAAGGATACACCTTACATGGATATGGGTAACGATACAAATGTATTTATGTCTATAATAAAAACAGGTGTTCATGGCGAGTTTTCATATGACGAGCTTTCGGAGTTTCTGGCGTGGAGCATAGAATATGTGCACCTTATCCTGATCCTGTTCACAGTGTTTGCTATAGCCTTTACTATGCTTAAAAACAAGGAGATAGACAGAACTCAGAAATGGTCAGCTTTTTGGGTGTGGGCGCTTATGGCTGCATCATATATTCAGTTTAATATTGCGTATCCGTTTATGTGTACGGCTGATTTCAGGTATCTGCTGCTCGCTCAGCCCGCGGCAGCGATGTTCGTATCATATTATATCGGATATGCCGCAAAGCAGCAGGGGAAGGTTTATCGGTATTCCGCGAGGTTCGCAGCAGTTTTGTGCTGTGCGTTCGGAGCGATGAGTATAATGCACTTTTGTTAATAGACAATTATAAAACGATGTTTTATAATTGCTTGGTTTTGGTGATGGAAGGAGAAAGAAATGAATATAAATTTTCAGAATGCTAAGTTTGAGAAGTCGGCAGTTTCAAAGGAGCAGTACCCAAAGTCGGATATGCTCGAGTTTGCATTTGCAGGCAGATCAAACGTAGGAAAGTCATCTATGATAAATAAGGTGCTCAACAGAAAATCACTTGCAAGAGTTTCGGGAACACCGGGAAAAACAATAACGATAAATTTTTATAATATAGATGATAAAATATATATGGTCGATCTTCCCGGATACGGCTATGCAAAGCGGTCAAAGGAGGAGGTCGCTAAGTGGGGCAGCATGATGGAGGACTATCTTGCAAACCGCGAGCAGCTTGTCCAGACGATACTGCTGGTAGATAGCCGTCATACTCCTACTGCCCAGGATGTGCAGATGGCTGAGTGGATTCGCCACTATCATGACAGACTTATTGTTATTGCGACTAAAATGGATAAGCTTAAAAAGCGCGAGATAGAGGAGCGGCTTGAGGATATTGCCAATACTCTGGAGCTTACAGAGGAAGACGTGCTTGTACCTTTTTCGACTGCTGACGATGAGGGCAGAGGCACGGTTATAGATATGCTGGAAATGATGCGCCTTGGCGTTATAATGCCATATGAAGAAGAATAAATAGTATATCAAAAAACAACAAATAATAAAAATATATAGAAAAAACACTTGACAAATTATGATATTTCTGCTATAATGTAATCAATAAATGATGTTGTGTTTTTTACTGGAAATAGTATTTTTAGCATCATTTATTTATCTTGCTATATAATTGCTCTTATGAGCTTTTATATAATATAATTTACCTATTTATCTCCCAAAAAAGCGGACACTATATGTGTCCGTATTTTTTTGGTTTATTTTAGGTTCATATTAAAATGTTGGAGTTGTAGGGACGGATAGTATCCGCCAGTCATTAACGCGGCGTGAATGCGGGCAGAATATCTGCCCCTACAAGAAATCAGAAAGCAGTTTTTTACCTGTACAACATATACATACCTCAATATTAATTACAGAACCGTTTTTTGTTAGTATTCGAGAGGATCTACCGGTTCTCCGTTTTGGTGTATCTCATAGTGGAGATGTGCTCCTTTTGTTGTCTCACCCTGGCTTTCACCTATGGTGCCTATTACTGCGCCTTGAGTAATGCTGTCCCCTTCATTAACATTTATATCTCCGAGCTGCGAGTAGGTCGTGGAAAGACCGTTATCGTGTTCAATAATTACTGTTCCGCCGTACGTGCCCTCGCCTGAGTAGCTGACTGTGCCGTCTGCCGCCGCGCTTACGCTGCAGCCTATATCAGCTTCAATATCAATACCGTCATGCGTGCGCCAGTCATCGAGTACATCATTGTACATAAGGGTTCCGCCAGAGAAGCCGTATATTACTGTCATTCCTGGAACAGGATCGGAAAACTGACTGCCCTCCTCAGCCTGCACTATTACAGACGCCGGTTCTGTATCGGGATTGTCCACTGCATATTCGGGTATCGCGGCTGCATCAGCAGCAGTTTCTGCGGCAGGCGCGGCAGTTTGCGGCGGTTCAGTGTATGGTGCGGTCGTCGGAGCGGGTGAGGCTGAGGGAGTGTTTGCAGCCTCATACACTGCTGAATATGTCACTATTGGCAGCGGCGTTTCAGTCTCAGTCACCTGTGTTACAGCGTTTGTGGAGCGTGACTCCATATTCTGGGCAATAAATCCGGCAACTCCTATCGCGACTACACAGCAGCATAGTGCTATGTAGAAGCCCGGAAGCCTCTTTGTAGACTTATTTTGTTCCATAGTTAGATCATTCCTTTCGTTTATTTACGGTCGGTATATCTATTGTTGCCTGTATTTGCCGAAATTATTCACCAGAAATAATCAAATCAGATATTTTATTTATTATGTTCCAAAATGTTTTTTGCATTATTTTAAAATATTTTTGATTTTACTATAGCCAAAAACGAATTTTTATAGTATAATCCCGTTTTCGACAGTTAAAAAATAATAATAGGGAGCAAATCGCATAGCTACGCGGTTTTCTCCCTGTTAT
>CALXSS010000084.1 GCA_944391225.1 uncultured Clostridia bacterium | reverse complement strand
CGCACTTGTGGCAGGAACTCTTACACGGATCATTTTATGCGAACAGCCTTATAGCGGATATTACGCCGCCAAGCTCTGCTTTCTTTTCTGCCATTACAGATGCGCTAAGCTCCTCTGTTACAAAAGCTGTTTCGTTTTCGACAAGGCTGTCGAGCTTAGTTATTCCGCCAAAGACCTTTTCTGCGTCCTCTGCAGAGCTTTCTGTTCTGACAAAATATCTGAATGACTTATCGTCCGCTGATGCGCACACATCCTCGTCCGTCTTTATCCAGCCTATTTTGCTGCGTCTTTCCCTATGAATGACTGAATCGAGTATATCAGCCACAACAGCCGAGGCTGTCGGCAGCTTTCCGGCGCCCGCGCCATAGAACATTACATCGCCTACAGCGTCGCCGGTAACAAGTATTCCGTTGAATACGTCGTCTATTCCCGAAAGCATACTGCTGTTATTTATTATCATAGGAGCGACGTGAGCGTATACCTTGCCGTTGTCGAGAAACTCTGCATAGCCAATGAGCTTTATCACGCTGTCCATTGCGGCAGCATATCTGACATCCTCAAGCGCAACGTTCACTATTCCCTCCGTACTGATGCTGTTATAGTCTATCTCCTTGCCTGATGCGAGCGATGAAAGTATCGCTATCTTTCTGCAAGCGTCATGACCCTCGATATCAGCTGCCGGATTGCGCTCAGCATATCCGTTTGCCTGCGCATCGGCAAGAGCGGTATCGAACGATTTGTTGTTTGTTATCATCTGATACAAGATATAATTTGTTGTGCCGTTAAGTATTCCGGCTATCCTCTTTATATTATTTGCCGCAAGGCATCTGTTGAGCGGTCTGATTATGGGAATGCCGCCGCCTACGCTTGCCTCAAACATATAATTTACATTCTTTTCCGCAGCTATCGCCAGCAGCTCAGAGCCGTATGTTGCCACAAGCTCCTTATTTGAGGTCACTACACTCTTTCCGGCATTGAGAAGCTCTTTTGTAAACTCATATGCAGGATGAAGTCCGCCCATGACCTCAGCAACAACTGTCACTTCGCTGTCGTTAATAATATCGTTTACATCCTTTGTAAACAGATGCTTTTCAGGATGATCATCAAAATCACGGATATCGAGTATATACTTAAGCTCGATCTCCTCGCCGGCGCTTGCCTTTAGCTTTTCGCTGTTCATTCTGATAATATCGTAAACACCGCTGCCGACAGTTCCGAAGCCCATTATTGCAGCTTTTGCCATTATATTCCCTCCACTCTTTTTTCTGTAGTCTTATTCAAATTTTATCGAAAATATTCATTATTACTCATATTATATTTAACGATAGTATTATCTGAATTAAAATTATACCATAATAATGTACACATGTCAATCGAATTTTTTAACTAAAGATACGGTGCTCAACCGTTTTTTTTGTTTATTCCAAACAAAATAAATGCCTTTGCTGCGCCGTTTTTATTGCTTCTGCGCCGGTCCGTGCTTTTTAACGCGCCTGAGCCTTACGCCCTCGACCAGCCATGCGCCGCGCGCGAATCTGAGCATTGGCATATCGTTGAAATTGTCTGTATAAAAATTCTCCGGTATTACTCCCGGATACCTCCTTTTGAACTCCGTCACCTTATTTTCTCCGTAGCAGAGAGTTATCACCTTTTTAGCCTGTATATCCACCGTTGTAGCTATGACCTCAGCTCCGCCGAGCCTGTCCTTTATCGCGTCAAACATAAAGCTTGGCGACGCGCTCACGATAGCATCGCCCTCTTTTATCATCTTTAATATCTCCGGCTTGAGCTTTGATACATTCTGTTGCCAAAAATCCTCCAGAGCCTCATTCAGCCTGTCAGCATTGGACGCGAGCACGCCCAGCATAAGCGCTCCTATCTCCGCTACCTCCTCCTTTGACACCTTACCCATTTTATACTTAACAGCCATTGCTGCAATGCGCGGCAGATACCGCGCAAGCGACGGCTTTCTTTTTATACAGTATTTGAAAAAATCGAGCGAGCATTCCCCGTCATATACCGTATTGTCAAAATCAAATACATCCATTGCTTTCTCTCCTTTGCTTTCTCTCCTTATTCAAAAAGCGGTATTCCCCCAACCAGGAAATACCGCCCCGTTATTATCAACCGGTAACTACTCTATGGTATACCTTTTTGCCCTTTTTGATTATGATGCCGTCATTGGTCACCATATCCTCTGTTACAACACCGTTCACATCGGTGTATTTTTCATCGTTTATAGAAAGTCCGTTCTGCTGTACAACTCTGCGCGCCTCGCCCTTTGACTTGAACAGTCCTGTTTCAACGAGCATATCGAGCACGCCCTTGCCCACAACGTCAGCTATAACTGTAGTAGGCATATCCTCCGATACCGCGCCCTTTCCGAACACAGCCTCTGCTGTAGCCTTAGCCTTTTCAGCCTCAGCCTCGCCGTGAACGAGCTTTGTTACCTCGTATGCGAGTATGCGCTTAGCCTTGTTCAGCTCCGCGCCTTCCCACTTCTCCATCTCGCGGATCTCGTCCATAGGAATGAATGTGAGCAGCTTGAGGCACTTTATAACGTCTGCATCCTGGACATTTACCCAGTACTGGTAGAAGTCGTAAGGAGATACCTTTTCAGGATCAAGCCATACTGCGCCCGACTGCGTTTTACCCATCTTCTTGCCCTCGCTGTTTGTAAGCAGGGTGAATGTCATTCCGTATACCTGCTTGCCGTCCTTTTTGCGGCACAGCTCAAGTCCGCCAAGGATATTGCTCCACTGATCGTCTCCGCCCAGCTCCAGCTTACAGTCATATTTTCTGCTGAGCATAAGGAAGTCATAGGACTGCATCAGCATATAGTTGAACTCCAGGAACGAAAGTCCCTTTTCAAGCCTCTGCTTGAAACACTCGGCTGTAAGCATCTTGTTTACAGAAAAACAAGATCCTATGTCGCGCAGAAACTCTATATAGTTGAGATCCAGCAGCCAGTCGGCATTGTTTACCATTATTGCTTTGTCATCCGAAAAATCAATGACCTTTGAAAGCTGCTTTTTAAAGCATTCGCAGTTGTGATTGATAGTCTCCTCCGTCATCATCTGGCGCATATCAGTTCTTCCGCTCGGATCGCCGACATGGCCTGTTCCGCCGCCCACGAGCGCGATAGGTCTGTGACCGTGCATCTGCATATGACGCATAACTACCATCTGAAGAAAATGACCTACGTGCAGCGAATCAGCAGTAGGATCAAAGCCTATATAAAAAGTAACCTTTTCCTTACCAAGCAGTTCTCTTATTTCATCTTCATGTGTACACTGAGCGATAAGACCACGCTCTTTCAGTACGTCAAAAACATTTTCTGACATCGTTATTCCTCCAAAATAAATCGCGATTGTAAAACTCTGCCGGAGATCTACAATCGTACAAATAATCAAATTTGTATCATTTTATCATTATTTTCCCGATATGTCAAGAGAATTTACTGTATTGTACGCCAATTTGTAGAAAAAGCAAAAGTTTTGCTTGCAAATTGAGCAAAAGCGTGGTATAATCTTATGGTGTGTGTAAATTCACGCATAGATCGGATACGGACGGTGATATATATGCGCGGAGCTGTTTTTGACGTAGACGGCACTATTCTCGATTCCATGGGGATATGGTATACCGTGACCGTGAGCTTTTTAGCCGACCACGGCGTATGTATCACTCCTGAACAGGCCGACGCCTACAGCGAGATGACGCTCGAACAAAGCCTGCCGTATCTGAAAGATCAGTTCCTGCCGCATATGAGCGTAAAGGAAATATCGGACGGCATATTCTCTATGCTGTCAGACGAGTACAGCAGCCGCGTTCAGGCCAAGCCCGGCGTCTGCGAGTACATCCACAGGCTGCACAGTGGCGGAGTAAGGATCGCTGTTGCGACATCGAGCTATGCCAGGCTGTGCCGGAGCGCGTTTAAAAGGCTCGGCATAGACGGCTGCATATCAGCATATGCATTCTCCCATGAGGTCGGCTGCGGAAAGGACAAGCCGGATATATATCTGCTTGCCGCAAAAAAGCTCGGTCTTGCGCCGGAGGAATGCACTGTATTTGAAGATCTTCTTACAGGCGTTATAAGCGCGCGCTCCGCGGGCTTTTATGTTACGGCGGTTGCGGATCATTCAAATATAACAGATACCCAACGGCTCATACAGAATTCGGACCGCTATATTACGGGGTGGGACGAGTTACTGAGCAAATAGATAAGCCGCCACAAGCGGCAAAAAAAAGACGCTCTGCCGGTGCAAGACGGCAGAGCGTTTTTTTCGGTTCATATTAAAATGTTGGGGTTATAGGGGCGGATAGTATCCTCCAGTCATTAGCGCGGTGGGGATACGGGCAGATAATATCTGCCCCTACAAGAAATCGGAAAGCTATCAATTGCCTGTATAACAGATATGCAAAACCCAATATTTATCAATGAACCTTTTTCGCTGATATTCAATCAAAGCCGCAAAGCTCTGTACACTTTTGCTGATCTGTTATTATTTCCATTTCTTGTGTTTTAGCCACGCCTTAAGCTCCTCGAGCCACTTGCTCACATAAGGAAGCTCCTCAGCCGCGCCGAGACCGTGTCTGCCCATTGGATATATGTGCATTTCATATGGTATGTTCTCCGCGCTCAGAGCCTGGGCATACAAAAGCGAATTCATTACCGGCACTGCCTGGTCGGTGGACGTGTGCCAGATGAACGCCTCAGGCGTGTTTTCGTTCACATGCTTATACAGCGACATAAAATCAGCCATGCGCTCTGTAGGATGCTCGCCGAGCAGGTTCTGCCTTGAACCGTCATGGCGGTACGTTCCCATATCTATTACCGGATAGCAGAGGATAGACGCGTTAGGACGGCAGCTTTCCTTGTCTATGCGGTCGGTAGGCTCATACATCTCCTTATCATAATGCACTGAGAGCGAGCCGGCAAGATGTCCGCCCGCGCTGAATCCCATGACCGCTATCTTATCTCTGTCTATACCGTATTTTTCAGCATAGAATCTGACATACCTGACCGCGCGCATAGCGTCTGATATCTGCGCCGGATGCTTGTACGGAGCTACCCTGTAATCTACTACGAAAGCTGTTATACCATTCTTTTGCAGCCATTCGCCCATAGCCGGTCCTTCATGAGCGGCTTTCATTGCATAGCCTCCGCCTGCAAACACTACCACAGCTCCCTTTGATTCCGCCGGATACGCCGTTATTGAGGGGACAAAGTCCAGCTCCCCCTCGTTATACGGTATTACTCTTTCCCACAATGATGCCATTTAATTATTCTCCTTTCACGAGCCTGTAATACTCGTCTATATTCGATATAAGCTTTTCTACTCCAGATGTGCCTGTTATGAATTTGGCTTCACCGTTGATAACAACTGCCGCGCTGTATTCGTTTACCGAAACATATTCCACAGTCTTATCCTCAACGCCGTCAACGCCTCTGAACACTACCTTGAGCAGGCTGTCGCCGAGAGCCTCGCCGCCATAGAAAGATGTCGCGGTTATGCCTATAACTGACTGGTATATCTGCTTTGTCAGGTTGCTGTCAGCGTCAGCGCCGTCAGCCTTGAACGTCATATTGTCAGTTCCGGATATTTCTATATCATGCGCTGTGCCGTTATACTCAAATTCAAGCTTTGACACATCAAGAATATTCACATACGATACCATCTTGTTTATATAATTGAAAATATCTGCGTTTATAAACTCAAAATACGCGCTGTTTTCTGAATACACCTTACCGCCGTATCCGACAAAAGTTCTTCCATCCACGTCAGAGCCAATAGTAAGCTCATACTTCGTATCGCCGCATACCACAGTCAGTTCAGCCGTCTTTTCGCCCATAGTCTCTGCCTTTTCAGACAGAGTCAGAGAGCCAAGACTGCTCAGAACATCGGAGTCTATAAAGCTGTCGTTCGCCATCATATCATACGGCTCGCGCATATGCCACACGTTTCCCTCAAGCCGCGTAAGCTCCGGAAGATACAGATCTATCGTTCTTTCGTCTGTAACTATCCTTATCTCCGTTACATCGTCAGGCTCTATCGCTATGCGGCTGAACTCAGTATAATATGACATATCCTTGCTTAGCGCATTGTACTGCGATTCACTCATAGTAAATACATTTCCGTTTACTGACGCAAAATACACATCGTCTACCGCGCTCTTATCGCCAACTGTCACCACATCGGTATTATCACCGTTTACTATGGTAATAGTCAGCACCGGCGCGTCAAGTCCGTACTTTACAGGGTCTGCCTCGCCTATGACCTTATCGCTCCTATAAACAAGAGCCGCTGATACAAAATTCTGTATCCTTGTTTTGTCTGTATCGCCCTGCTCCGTTCCGGCAATGCTCCACTCACCGTCATTATTGAAAAATCCTATTTCCGAGCCGGAGCCTGTCACTGTTATGCGGTCGGCTGTATCCGCCTCAAAAACAGTTTCTGAGGCGTTTTCCTCGCTGACGCTTTTATCCTCGCCGTTTTCCGGCTCATAGCTCAGCATAAAGCCTATACCTCCAGCGAGCACAGCTACAGCTATACCGCCTATTATGATTCCCTTAAGCTTCTTTGTCACTACATATTCCTCCTTCTGAAGAATACCGCCAGTCCGGCAGTAAGCAACGCCGCCGGGAATATTATCACAAAGATTATAAACAATATACCCTTTGCCACGGTGCTCATAACAAGCAGATTCGCACCTACTGACTTGACCGGCACAACGAACGCCTCGCCCGCGCCTGTCATACTGTTTGTAAGGCTCGTGAAATACTCAAAGTTTGCCAGCCCGACATCGTTTACCTCAGTTACCGTCTTTGAAAGCAGCATAGTTGTTCCGCTTACATAGAGCTTTCCGCCTGTGCCGCTGTTTTCGGACATCAACGCTATGCTTGATGAGCCTGTATGCACCGCGGTATCCTTTGTGGGGCTTTCAAAATTTACAGATGTATATGAGCTGTCTGAGCTTGCCAGATACTCGCTTACCGTGTATTCTCCGGAGCTTTCAAACAGAGCCTCAAGCGATTTTGAGAACGGCACATAAGCCGATATCCTCTTTTTGGATATTATATCGCTTGTAACATCGTTCTTTACATAATTCGTTATGAACATATACGAGCCTGATGTGGAGCTGAGTATATTTGCTCCGCCCTCCACTATCTCGTCATCGTTCACTGTTATTCCGTTGGTTGAAAGATAGCTGTACAGGTTGCTCATAGTCGGACACTCGCCGCTCAGATATACCTGCACCGCTCCGCCGTTCTTTAAGTACGCTTCTATCTTTGCTATCTCTGCCGTTGAAAAATCGCTCGTTGGACGAGGTATTATAATCGCTGAGGCGTTTTCGGGTATATCCTCTGTCATAAGCGATATATCGGCTGTGACATAGTTTTCCGACGCGAGCGCCTCCTTTGCCCCCGTTAGCTCAAGCTCTCCGTGCCCTGTGGTAAAGTACACGTTCATCTGAGTTTCTGAGGATACATACTTAAGCGCGGAGGTTATTTTCGACTCCACATTCAGACCTGTTATCTGACCGTTCTCCACCTCGTAAAACTCTGAATTTTCTATAACTCTTGATCTGTCTCCTGCCGCTACAACCACCGAGTTTGAGCTGAGCGTTTCGCCGTCGCCGACATACTCGCGTCCGAACGACGGGTTTCTGTCAGGATCCACATTCTCTATCCTTATATGCGAGTTCGCAGCCTCATATCTGTCAAGTATGGCGCGCGCGTTCGTATCCTGATCGGTTTCCGACGCTATCACATAAAACACAGTATCCGTTTCATAGGTCTTGAGATACTCATATGATTCATCGGTCAGCTCATACCTTTTATTTGATGTAAGATCTATCTTTATCGGCACCTTTTTAGTAAACACCGACATAAAAACATTTACAAGTATCACTATAGCTATCGCTATGATCACGGCTATCCATGACATCAGCTTATATTTTTTCACCATTATATATACACCTCCGTCAGCTCAGCCTTCTGCGTTCCATTACATTCATGGTCAGGAACACAAACAATGCGATCAAACTTATATAGTACACCAGCGCGGACGGATCAAGTATACCCATAGCAAAATCAAGGAATCTTTCCGTTGGAGACAGCCACAACAGCAGTGACTGGAACGGATCCGGCAGAGCAGCCGCGATATTTCCAAGAAAAACTGTAACTATAAGTATGGCATACGTCGATACAGCCGCCACTATCTGCGAATCGGTGAGCGACGACATGAACGCGCCTATCGCGAGCACCACACCGCAGAGCAGCAAAAAACCTATATAACAGCTTATCGTCTCCGCCCAGTTGACAGTTCCGAAAAACGATATTACTATAACATATATAAGCGTTACCGCCAACGCTCCGGCAAGCACGCAGCCTGCCGCCAGGAATTTTCCAAGCACTATTGATCTTACAGGCACAGGCGCAGTCATCAGCAGCTGATCTGTTTTGAGCTTCCTGTCCTCCGCAAACAGCCTCATTGTAAGTATAGGTATTATGAATACAGCCCATGATGTGAGCAGACTGAAAAAGTTCTTGACCGAGGTAACTCCGAAATAAATATTATTCAGATAAAACAGCACTCCTGTGAGCACCAGAAACATCGTAAGGAATATATATCCGAGCATTGTGGTAAAATACGATCTCAGCTCACGCTTAAAAATTGCTTTCATCGCTTTTCCTCCTTCTGTGTAAGCTCAATAAATACATCCTCGAGCGATACCTCCTCTTCTTTCTGCATGAGTATTGGCAGCTCCGCTTTCGCAAACGCGAAAAACAGCTTTCTGCCTATATCCTCCGCAGCATCGGCGTTCAATGTAAGCTCATAATCCTCGTTGATCCTCTCATACGTAAAGCTGTCGCCAAAGCTGTCAAGGACCTTTTCTATCTGTTCACTCTCGCCGTCTATACGGATAAGCATCCGCTTTACAGTATCCCTCTTTTCGCTGCGCGCAAGATTTT
Source organism: uncultured Clostridia bacterium (assembly GCA_944391225.1). Lineage (GTDB taxonomy): Bacteria > Bacillota > Clostridia > UBA1381 > UBA1381 > Ornithomonoglobus. The sequence continues at coordinate 1,787 of CALXSS010000084.1, read as the reverse complement.
CCGGAGTATCCTCCGCGGCTATTTTTCCGTTGTCCATTATCAGTACACGGTCGCTGACCGCGCTTATCTCCGAGAGTATATGCGAGCTCAATATCACTGTATGCTCCTTGCCGAGCGAGCGTATAAGCTCCCTTATCTCTATTATCTGGTTCGGATCCATTCCCACGGTAGGCTCGTCAAGTATAAGCACCTTAGGATCGCCCGCAAGAGCCGCCGCAAAGCCTACCCTCTGCCTGTAGCCCTTTGAAAGATTGCCCACTCGCCTTGACAATACGCCCGTTACTCCTGTTTTTGCCGCGATCTCCTTCATATGCGCCTGTATGTCCTTTACCCCTTTAAGCTCACATACAAAACACAGATACTCGCTGACCGTCATTTCCGGATACAGCGGCGGCTGCTCCGGAAGATAGCCTATCTGGCGCTTTGCGCCTATAGGATCCTCTATTATATCTATGCCGCCTATTCTGATCTCTCCGGAGGTCATTGAAATATATCCGGTAAGCATATTCATTGTTGTCGATTTTCCGGCTCCGTTCGGTCCGAGAAAACCGAGAATCTCGCCGTCATTGACGGTAAATGTAATGCCGTCTACGGCTTTCTTGTCGCCGTAGTGCTTTACAAGCTCCTTGACCTCTATCATCTGATACTTCCTCTCTCCGTAAGGATATTTTTTTGCCGGAACAGCGCGCTGCCGTTCCGGCATTGTTATACTTATTCTTCAGAGTCCTCTGTGACTGCGATCGCCAGCTCCTTTAGCTGTATATCGTCTATTTCGCCCGGAGCCTGAGACATAAGCTCTGATGCGTTCTGCACCTTCGGGAACGCCGTTACATCTCGCAGGCTGTCACAGCCGGTCATGAGCATTGCAAGACGATCCAGACCTATTCCCATTCCGCCATGAGGAGCAGCGCCATACTTATACGCCTCCACAAGGAAGCCGAATTTTGCCTCTATCTCCTCATCGGTAAGACCGAGCGATTCAAACATCTTCTGCTGAAGCTCATAGTCGTTTATTCTTATAGATCCGCTCGAAAGCTCCACGCCGTTGAGCACAAGGTCATACGCCTTTGCTATGACCTTTTCGGGCGCGCTGTCAAGATACTGTATGCACTCGTCCTTAGGCATAGTGAACGGATGGTGCATTGCGAGCCATGAACCGCTCTCCTCATCATATTCAAAGAACGGGAAGTCGGTTATCCACAGGAAGTTCCAGCCCTCCGGGATAATATCAAGACGCTTTGCCGTCTTTAATCTGAGCGCACCCAGCACAGGCAGCGTAACTCTGTCCTTGTCTGCCACGATCAGGACTACATCGCCCTTCTTTGCGCCAAGCTTATCCATAAGGCTCATTATCTCCTCAGGCGTGAAAAACTTTTTGAAGCTTGCGTTTGGCTCGTCATCTACCCAGCGCACATATGCAAGACCCTTTGCGCCTATTCCCTTTGAATAATCCACAAGCTTGTCTATCTCCTTGCGCGTATATACCGACGCCGCGTCAGGCACTACTATAGCGCGCACAGAACCGCCGTTTTCAAGAGCGCTCTTGAAAACAGCAAAATCACTGTCCGCAACAGCCTCCGATATGTTCTGTATCTCCATTCCGAAACGTGTATCAGGCTTATCAGAACCATATCTCTCCATCGCCTCCTTATATGTGAGGCGCGGCAGCGGAACAGGTATATCAACATTCATCACCGTTTTATACAGGTAGCTTATAAACCCTTCCGTAAGCTCGAGTATATCGTCAACATCCACGAACGACATTTCAAAGTCTATCTGCGTGAACT
>CALXSS010000083.1 GCA_944391225.1 uncultured Clostridia bacterium | reverse complement strand
GACAGGATATGACACGCACTGACCTCGCAATATACAAAGCCATCGAAAAATCACGCGCTGCCGCCATCCACACTGCGAACGTGACTAACGCTATACCCATGACTATCGGAACAAAAATACCCGCTATCCTGTCAGCAAGCCGAGATATAGGCGCCTTGCTTGATGCAGCTTCCTCGACCAGGCTTATTATCTTTGCAAGAGTTGTATCACTTCCGGTTCTCGTCACCCTCATTTTAAAGTATCCGCTCTTAGATACTGTCGCGCCGGTCACGCTGTCGCCCTCTTTCTTCTCTGCCGGAATGCTCTCGCCTGTTATTGCGCTTTCGTCAACCGCCGCCGAGCCGTCGATTATAATGCCGTCAAGCGGCACAGCTGAACCGGCTTTAACTATTACTGTTTCTCCCGGAGCTATTTCAGAGACCTTTACGGTATATTCCTTTCCGTTTCGCTCCACCACAGCAGTATCCGGCATAAGCCTAACAAGCTTTTCAATAGCCTCCGAGGTTTTGCCCTTCGCCCTCGCCTCTAAGTATTTTCCAAGAGTTATGAGAGTCAGTATCATTACTGCCGATTCAAAATACAGGTTCATCATCATTGAATGCGCCAGCTCATTATTGCCCAGCGCCGACGCATGAGCAATTATATATAAAGCCGCAACACCGTATATCTCTGACGCGGCAGAGCCTATAGCTATGAGTGAATCCATATTCGGAGAGCGTTTAAAAAGCATTTTGAATCCGTTTGTGAAATACCTGAAATTCACGCCTATGACAGGCAGCGTCAGCAAAAACTGAGTAAGCGCGAACGCCGCCGCATTTTCCGGTCTGTCAAAGACCTCAAGGAACGGCAGACCTATCATATGCCCCATAGATATATACATAAGCGGCACAAGAAATATGACCGAAACTATTATGCGCCGTTTCATATCTTTTACACCGCTGTTCTTTTCCTTTTTCTCCACAGGCTTTGCATCACTCTTTACCGCTGCGCCGTAACCTCCGCTTTCAACTGCGGATATTATTTCAGCTACTGATGTTTCACTCTCATCAAACTCCACCCTCATTGAGTTTTGCAAAAGATTCACCGCTACATTGCTTACCCCGCAAAGCGCTCCAACACTTTTCTCAACGTGCGCGCTGCACGCCGCGCATGACATACCTGTAACATTGAAGTTTTCTACCATTATATTCACCTCGCCGCCAAATAATTCTGTATATTAAAACTATACCAAAATTATATCATATTCTGATGATTAAGTCAATAGCCGCGCCGAATTTATATTACAGTATCAGTATTTTGTTTATTTTGATAATTATATCATATAGCGTTTAACTCATTATTAAAAAAATATAAACAATCTGTAATTTACTATTGTATATTTGACGAAAAAATGTTATAATAATAGTCAGACATTGTAAGATACATCATTATTCTTACAGCCCTATATAAATTATATTTCCCTGACAGCCGATACAATATTATTCTAACGAAAATTGTAATACTTTGCCGCTGCTTAGGGAAACGGAGGAAAGAATGGACGAAACTCTGATAGAGCAATATATAAAAGAAAACGGCGAATTCATAGCAATTCCGGTCGGCACGAGCATGTACCCTATGCTCCGCAACAGACGCGACAGCGTGTATCTTGTCCGTTACGAGGGACAGGGATTAAAACGCTACGATCTGCCCGTATACAAGAGGACCGACGGCACGCAAGTACTGCACCGCTGTCTTGGCAAAGATGCGAACGGATATATCATGTGCGGCGATAACCAGTGGATACTTGAGCACGGCATACAGGACAGCCAGATAATAGCAGTTGCTAAGGGATTTTACAGAGATGAAAAGTATATCCCCAACGAAAGCAGGCTCTATAAGCTGTATTATAAGCTGTGGTGCAGCAATCTGTTTTTAAGGAAATGCGTGCTCCGTGTCATACACAAGATAAATCCCAGGCAAAAAATAATGGAGAATTATAAAAATTTATAGATATGGAGGTAATATTACCATGAACAAAAAAACCATGGCTGGTCTTGCGGCTTTTGGTGCGGTACTTGGTGCGGCAACAGCTGCAGGCATTGTAGCTCACAAAAAGAAACAGAAGCGGCTGAGCAGCGGCAGCAGCTCAAACGTGCTTCCGCCAAAGCGGAACATATATTTTGCCGGCGGCGGCATAGCCGCGCTTGCAGGAGCATACTATCTTATACGCGACTGTAAGATCCCCGGCGACAGCATACATATATTTGAGGAATCCTCGAACATAGGCGGTGCGTTCAATATTGCCGGTGACAATGAGTCCGGCTTTGTATGTGTTTCACCCAAGATACTTTCGCTGCGCAACCATGCCAACCTGATGGATATGCTCAAAGGAGTCCCATCAGCAAATCTGCCGGATATGAGCGTAAAAGAAGAGATAATAAACTATATGAACGCTAATCCTGTAGCAGAGCATTCACGCCTTATAGACGAATATGGCGGCAAAATAGATTCTGTTTTCGGTCTTTCAAGACTGGCACTTAAATATATAAAGGCAGTTATGTCAAAAAAGGACGATGAGCTTTCAGAAATAACGATAGACGACTTCTTCGGCAATGTTCCTGACTTCTTCTCATCGGAGCTGTGGCTCACAGTTTCGACTGCATTCATGCTCATGCCGAGCTCGTCCGCCGTGGAGCTTAAGCACATCTTAAACTGTATCGCAGGCGAAATACCGGAGCTGTTCTCAATGAAGAGCGCGGTCCGCTCGCAGTTCAACATGCAGGAGACCATCATTGATGCGCTTGAGCAGTATCTCTCATCGCACAACGTCAACTTTGCGACACACTGCCGTGTGCTTGACGTTGACTTTGACGAGGACTCTGACAGAATAAACGCCATTCATCTCAATGACAATGGTACAGCTAAAACATTCTATCTTAACAAGAATGATATGTGTATCATAACAAACGGCTCTATTAGTGAATGCGCAACTATAGGCGACTATAATTATCCGGCGCCCGAACCGGAAAAAGCGCCGGCATCAGCATCACTCTGGAGCAGAATGGCGGCAAAACGCCCCGGACTTGGCGATCCGGACAAGTTCTTTGGCGATTACGGCACCGAGATCATTTCGTTTACGATAACGGCAAGATCCTCCATGCTGCTTGATTATATAAAGCAGTATACCTCAAACACCGCCTCAGGCGGAATACTCACCACCTTTACGGACTCGCCGTGGGGACTTACTCTCTCCTGCGTGCCGCAGCCGTATTTCACATCACAGTCAGATGATGTGACGGTTATCTGCGGATACGGTGTGAACGTGGAAAAAGAGGGACGCTTCATCGACAAACAGATGCGCCACGCAAGCGGAGCAGAGATACTGTTCGAGCTTGTAAAGCATCTTAAGCTTGAAGATAGATGGGAGGAAATAACCGAGGACATCATCAACGTGATCCCATGTGCAATGCCGTATGCAGCGGCATCATCGCTGCCCTACAGCAGCGGAGACAAGCCGCTCGTTGTACCGTTCAAGAACGGTAACTTTGCATTCATTGGACAGTTTGCAAAGCTTGGCTGCGGTATATCATTCAGCAGCGAATACGCCGTAAGAACAGCGCGAGAGGCAGTGTACAGGCTTACAGGCACAAAGAAAAATTCAGCGCCGCCGCCGCGTGCAAACGCAGCCTCGTATGTAAGAATGTTCATGGCGTTAAAAAAATAAGAACACATTTACTATCAGACGGCAGCCTGCGCTGATCACGGTTATATTGCACATAACGCAGGACATGCCGCAGACGTTTTATTAAGGAAAGGATGATCATTTTTTGGACAGTTTGCCCCTACAATTATTAGTTCAGGTAGTACTTATAGCATTGAACGCAGTATTTGCTTCAGCGGAGATAGCCGTAATATCGTTCAACGATATGAAGCTTCGGAAAGCCGCCGATGCAGGAGACAAACGCGCAAAGAAACTTGTTAACCTCACCGCAGACCCAACAAACTTTCTCGGAACTATCCAGGTCGGAATAACGCTTGCCGGATTTTTAGGCAGCGCGTTCGCAGCTGATAATTTCGCGGGACTTATAGTTGACGGTCTGCTAAAAGCCGGTGTCAGCATACCGGTATCGGTTCTGAACACAATATCGGTAATAGTAATAACTATTATTCTTTCGGTCGTAACGCTTATATTCGGCGAGCTTGTGCCTAAGCGAGTAGCCATGAAAAAGGCTGAGTCGCTTTCGCTCGCGCTTGCAGGATTCCTTACAGGTGTGTCAAAGGCGTCGCGTCCGGTAGTATGGTTCCTCACAAAATCCACAAACGCCGTTCTGAGACTTTTCGGTATCAATCCTCACGAGGAGGATGAGCAGGTTACAGAAGAGGAAATAAGGATGATGCTTGATATAGGTAGTGAAAAGGGAACTATAGACCCGGCGGAAAAAGCGATGATCCACAACATCTTTGAGTTTGACGATACGCCGCTTGAAGAAATAATGACCCATCGCAGGGATCTTACTATGCTTTGGACAGATGATGATATTGAGGTCTGGAAACAGACAATACTCTCACGTCCTAAACAAAAATATCTTATTTGTACCGAAACAGTAGATAATGTCTATGGTGTTCTTGACACAAGAGAGTTTTACAAGGCGCTGTATAACCATGCTGACGTTAAAACAGCTATTGAACCGGCATTCTTTGTTCCCGAGAGCATGAAAGCAGACGAGCTTTTCCGCAAAATGCAGAAATCACATAACCATATGGCTGTTGTGCTTGACGAATATGGCGGTCTGAGCGGAATAATAACAATGTCGGATCTTCTTGAAGAAATTGTGGGAAATCTTGGTCCAGACGATGAGCCTGAGGAGATTGAAAAAATAAGTGAAAACCTTTGGCGCGTCATGGGATCAGCTCCGCTTGACAAGGTAGCGGAAGCACTGGATATGACACTTCCGGACGGTGAAGCAAACACCATAGCCGGGCTTGTGCTTGCCGAGCTTGAGGAGTTTCCTGCCGACGGCGAAAAGCCGCTGGTCGAGGCATACGGACTTAAAATGCAGGTGCAGCTTGTTTCGCACAGGCGCATCGAAAGCATTGATATTTCAAAGCTTTGATAATATCTGTGCAGATATATATCGCATCAGATAAAAACAGGATACCGCGGCGTTTGCCGCGGTATCCTGTTTTTTACAGGGAATTGACCTCGTCATAATCCATTATTTTCTCAACACTCTCAAGCGTTTCAAGATACTCTGAGCAAGCCTTTTTCGCAGCCTCCAGCTCAAGATTACGGTAGTTTCCGCATTCTATCTCGCTTGCGCCGAACACCTCGCCGTCATACTCTATAGTCTTTTTTACGGCATCCTTTATCACGCTGTATGCCTTCTCCGGTGTTACACTGTCGCGCACAAGGAAATAAAATCCTGTCTGACAGCCCATCGGTCCGAAATATACCACTTCATCTGCAATATCAGAATTTCTTGTGAATGTGGCAAGCATATGCTCGACCGTATGGAGCTCGGCATTTGTTAAAAAATCGCCGGTATTCGGCTTCTTGAATCTCAGATCATACGTGACTATATCGCCGTCGATGCGCGATATATACATTCCCTCTCCAAGCTTTCTGTGATCCACCTGAAATGATTTTATTTTCTGCATAGCTATCCTTTCTGTCCGGCAAGCCACCGCCCGCCTTATTTTATTCTTTCAAGCATGCGGCAGACTATCTTTATCGAATTTGCCGCCGCTATTTTTTCAAATTCTTTGAATGTCATTGTACTCTCGCTGTTGGCTCCGTCCGAAATCGCGCGCAGCACACAGAATTTAACTCCGTTCATCTCGCATACATGGCCTATGGACGCGCCCTCCATCTCCGCAGCCGCCGCGCCAAACACCTTTATAAGCTTCTCTCTCTGCTCGTTAGTGCATATGAACTGATCTCCCGATACTATCGTTCCGCGCACAGTATGTATGCCAAGCTCCTCAGCGCAGTCTGCTATAAGCGATGTGAGCTCAGCATCACAGTCCATGTACACCTTGTCGAGACCTGTAATAAAGCCCGGCTCATCTCCGAGCGGAGTCGTATCCATATCATGCTCGGCAACTCTTTCCGCCACAGCCGCATCGCCTATTTCAAGGCTCGGATCAAGTCCGCCTGCCACGCCTATATTGATTATCCTGTCCGCTTCATATTCAAGTATCATCGTCTGAGCCGTAACGGCAGCGTTCACTTTTCCAACTCCCGCCTCGGCGACAACTATTTTCTTTCCGCTAAGCTCTCCGGCAAAAAACTCAACCGATGAGATCTTTCTGACCGTGACATTTCCCATCAAAGCCTTGAGGCCGTCCACCTCACTTGCCATAGCTCCTATTATCCCTATCATCTATAAACCTCCTGAATTTTTTTCTTTCCTTTATCGCTGAAAATCGTTATTGCCCTGAATATTAGACTGTACATATGCTAAAACTAATACCGTGCATTAAGCACGGAAAGGATGATAGCATGAGCAAAAAAAACGACAACGACAAGATCCTTGACAGTCTTTCGCTCGGCATGATCTCTGATGCCGCATCAGGCATGGACTGCACCGGTCTTATCCCGTTTTTGCCGGACAACGATTATCAGCTCTATTCATATAACAGCATAGAAAGCTTTATTCCTGACCCGGCTCCGGACAAACGCCGATAAGCCGACTGACAGCGATATGATACTCCTCCCACGGAGAGGGGATGTCAAGCGTGAGGTACAGCCTTCCGCTGTGCCTTACAGCGCTGTCTAAAACATTCAGCTCTTTAAGTCCTATCGCTATGCCGCGCCCATCCGCTTTGGCGACCGCCTCCTTGCGCGCCCATATCCTGTTGAACATCATTTCCGGCTCGGCAATAACGGCTCTGTATTCACTATCAGAATAAAACCGCTTTGCAAGCGCAGGATTCACCTTTCGCCTGCTCTGAACATCTATCCCCACAGGCGCGTCGGAAACAGCGCAGGCAGCAACGCTGCCTGAATGCGACAGGCTGAAATACGCGTTTTTTATATCGTTAAAATACGGCTTGCCATGCTCTCCGGCTGAATACATCACCGGCACCTCCGCGTCAGGATATTTTTTTCTGACCGCGTTTACGAGCATCAGCTCCGCCCCTGCTGAAAGCTTTTTTGCCCTGTCCTTTTTTATGCTGTCAATACGGCTGAGACGGTATTCACTCAGACAGCGTCTGATTTCCTCTGACTCAGTGTCAATATCCGACACCTCCGCAAAGCATACATATATATTCTGCTCCGGCACCTCAAATTCATGCACGCGCAGCTGCTCCGGATCCCTTATCATATTTTGAGCGCCCCGAGCACCTCGCCGATAGAATCGCGTATCACAAGCTCCGCCATGGAATCGGCAAATGTCTCGCTCTTGTTTATGAGCACAAGATGCCTGCCTCTGAAATAATTTATAAATCCGGCTGCCGGATACACCGCCAAGGAAGTGCCGCCTATAATAAGCGTATCCGCCTCAGAGATAGCTCTAACCGCTCCGCTTATGCAGTCATCGTCGAGCATCTCCTCATACAGCACAACATCGGGCTTTACCCTGCCGCCGCACTCATCGCACACCGGCACGCCCTTTGATTTTTCCACATGATCCAAGCCGAAAGATTTTCCGCATTTTTCACAGTAATTTCGCAGTATCGAACCGTGCAGCTCGTACACGCGCTTAGAGCCTGCCATTTGATGAAGCCCGTCAATATTCTGTGTGACGACCGCCTTGAGCTTGCCCTTTTTCTCAAGCTCTGCCAGAGCTATGTGCGCCTTATTCGGCTTTACATCATGTATTATGAGCTTGTCACGGTAAAATCTGAAAAACTCCTCAGGGTGCTGTCTGTAAAATGTCGCGCTTAATATCGTTTCCGGCGGATAATCATATTTCTGATTATAGAGTCCGTCAACGCTCCTGAAATCAGGTATGCCGCTTTCAGTGGAAACGCCTGCTCCGCCAAAAAACACTATATTGTCCGATCCGTCTATGATCTGCTGCAGCTTTTCCGTGTCTGTCATATTCGTCTCTCCTTTCACACCTCGCCCAAGCCGTACATAAGCATTGCCAGCACCGCCTCGCCCGCCGTTTCGGTGCGCAGTATGCGCCTGCCGAGAGTGATGGTCTTTATGCCTGCCGCCCTGAGCTTTTCTATCTCAGTAATATCAAACCCGCCCTCGGGTCCTATTATAAACGAAACGCTTTTCACAGCGCCAATGCCGTTTAAAACATCGCTTAAGCGCGTTTCCTGCTCGCATTCATACGGGACAAAGCACAGCTCATCGCCTGAGATATCCTTTATTATCTCTTCAATGCTCATTGGAGAGGATACCTTCGGCACTACTCCCCTGCCCGACTGCTTTGCCGCCTCGTACGCTATTTTCTGCCATCGCTCAGTCTTTTTCGACTCTGCCGCCGCGTTCTCAAGCTTTACAACGCAGCGTGAAAGCTTTGCCGGCACTATCCGCGCTATTCCCAGCTCCGTAGTTTTCTGAATTATATAATCCATTTTAGACGCCTTTGGCAGTCCCTGATACAAGGTCACCCTTACGCCCGGCTCCGTATCGCAGACACGCGAGGACAGGATACTGCATATTATCCTGTTCTGCTCTATGGCGCAAATTTCAGCCTCATGATCTATGCCCCTGCCGTCACAGACGGTTATCACGTCGCCCTCGCTCAGCCTAAGCACCTTTTTTATATGCTTTGCGTCCTCGCTGTCTATTATTATCTCGTTTTCCGATATATTTTCTCTTGCTGTAAAAAACTTAGGCATTAAATACTCCTCCTGCGGTATCTGAATACGCGCTCAAAATTTTTATGGCTTATTTTTTCTATGACCTCATCGCTGACGCCGCGCCGCTTGAGTATGTCGAATATCCTGTAAAGATCCTCGCAGCCGCGTATATCCTCGGGCAGCTTGTTGTCTGTTCCGTCAAAATCAGCGCCTATGCCGACAGAGTTTTCCCCGTCTATCTCTAAAAAGTGCATTATATGGTCTGCCGCGTTTTCAGCTGTACATATCTTATCCTCTGTAAGAAATTCCGGAAACAGATTTATACCCACACAGCCGCCTGAATCGCGTATTATACCAAACATCTCGTCCGTAAGATTCCGCTTATTCGGACAGAGCGCGTGCGAATCGGAATGAGTGGCTATTATCGGCGCGTCAGTAACTGACACCGCATCATAAAACGACCTGTCATTAAGATGCGAAACATCAAGCAGGATATTGAGCTCATTCATTCTTTTTACAACTGTTTTCCCGAACTCAGAAAGTCCCCTCTCCTCATCGCTCACTCCGCCAGCGAGTATGTTTGAATGATTCCAGGTCAATCCTATACAGCGCACCCGCCTGCTTTTCAGATAATCCAGATCGCACAGACCGCGTATCATATCAGCCCCCTCAATGCTGAGGATAGCTCTTATCCCGCCAAAATCACATTCGTCAAAAATATCCATCAGCCTGTTGCAGCGCTTCATGGCATTTTCGCTGTGAGCAGGGTCTGTAAAACAGGCGAATACCTGAGTATATCCCCTATATTGCAGCATTCTGTCTTTATCTGTATTATAGCTGTTTTTCTCAAAGCTGCCGCCGCGGTCGGCGAGCAGCGAAAGCGTATCGCAGTGCGCATCAAATATCTTATACTGCTCCTGCAATTCTATCACCCCTCAAACGCGTTTTCTATATGATTTATTTCCTTTATATATACTCTGCCGCATATCTCCTCGTACATCACTTCGATAACGTCAAACCGCATACAGCAGTCTCCTCCGCAGTAATCGAGCGCGGCTGTTATGAGCCTCTGTTTCTTTTTTTCCGAAACAAATTCAGATGGGTATCCATACAGCGCGCTTTTGCGCGCCTTTACCTCCACAAATACTATACAAGCTCCATCGGCAGCTATAATATCCACCTCCGCGCCCCTTATAGCATAATTGCACTCAAGTATCTGCCAGCCCTTTTTCCGAAGATATGAACACGCCGCGGTCTCGCCCGCGTTCCCTGCCGCTCTGCCCCTCATACTCCAAGCTTTTTTAAAAAGCTTCTGCGGTGTATCGGGCTTATGCCAAGCCTGCCTATCGCCTCATAATGAGCCGCTGTTCCATAGCCCTTGTGCTTTTCAAAGCCGTAGCCGGGATAACGCTCCGCTGCCTCCCTCATGGATCTGTCACGGCTCACCTTTGCGAGCACCGACGCTGCCGCAACCGCCATACTTTTGCTGTCGCCCTTTACCACAGCTTCATTAGGTATGTCAAGTCCGGGACTTTTGTTTCCGTCTATCAAAACATAGTCAGGCGTGATCTCAAGCCCTGCCGCCGCGCCGCGCATCGCCTCAAATGTAGCCTGCAATATATTTATCTCGTCTATTCTCTTTTCATCAACGCTGTAAACAGAATATGATACCGCCTTTTCACATATTACATCAAAAAGCTCCTCGCGCTTTTTTTCGGTAAGCTTTTTTGAATCATTCAATCCGTCTATGATCGTCCCCGGCGCAAGTATGACCGCCGCGGCATAAACAGGACCTGCTAAAGGTCCCCGTCCTGCCTCATCTATTCCGGCAAGCAATCCTCCACCGCTCTTTTCCGTATCAAACTCAGCCATACCTTGTATCCGTTCTTCCTCCGCTTCCCTGCTGCGCGCCATTTTTATGCCACCTTTCGCTTATGTTTTCCTATCGGTAATTATACCACAAACCGTTCCCTTTTTCAACAGGATTTAGAAAATTAACAGCGGCGTGCCACTCCATATTTTTCCTGATACCTCCGTTTTAAACAGGCGCAAAAACCTGAAGCTCTTTTATACTCCTCTCACGAATAAAATACAGTGAATGAGAGTTTATGCGCCTTATACCGTCATATTTTTGTTAAAAATATTAATAAAAATACACCTGTTATACGTTTAAGCGCCTTTAATGTGGCACGGTTTTTGAATGAGTAAACAAATTGTAAACAAAATTTAAAATAAAAATTGCCTTGAATATGATATAATTTATT
>CALXSS010000082.1 GCA_944391225.1 uncultured Clostridia bacterium | reverse complement strand
TTATGAGCTGACCGTTCCTATCGGTCACCACAACAACATACGTGTTATTTTCATCTGCAACAGTACCGTTGGTGCTGCCAGTTGAACTTTGCTTATTCGGGACTGATAACTGACCGTTTGCATCCGTTCTGCCTGTTGCAGCATTGTCTGATGTATCGGCTATAAAGATATTCAGTCCCTCAGCAGGCTGCTGAGTGTCTTTGTGCATGATCGTAATAGTCGTTATATCCTCTGAACTCAGCAATCTTCTGTCCGGTAATTTTATTGTGATATTATCATTTGCGTCAATGCTGATTTCACTGTTGAAAATCGGCTTGCCGTTTTCGTCCGTGATAAGTATGCTGTAATCGCCGACAACGGAATGACCATCCTCATCGGAATTGTCATGTTCATTTAACTTTGGTATTTCAGCTGTTTCAAGTATTTCACCGCAGACAGTACACTCAATATGCTTTGAACCTATCGCTTCGATAGTGGCGGGAACATCTATTATCCAATCCGACTTTTTATGTCCTGCTGCTTCAACATAATTTATCTTATGCGTGTCTCCGCAGTTGTCACAGGTGATAGTCGTAAAGCCAAGCTCTGTACAGGTTGGTTCTGTTACAACCTGATTGTAACTATGCTCTGTTTTTGATGTTTCATTTCCTGTATAACTATCTCCGCATACTTCACAAGTGAAAATGCTGTAGCCCATTTCTGTGCAAGTCGGAGCTATAACTTCTTCTTTATAGCTGTGACCTTTTGCATCAGTATAGTCTCCTGTATATGTATCACCGCAGTCTTTACACTTGAAAACGGTATAGCCCATTTCGGTACAGGTTGGTTCGGTTACCACCTTATCGTAATTGTGTGGCAGCTTTGCTGTTTCATTACCTTTGAAACTGTCACCGCAGCGTGAACAAGTGAATGTGCTGTATCCTATTGCTGTGCATGTAGGCGATGTTACTGTTTCAATATAATCATGCCCCAGCGGGTTAGTATAGTCAGATATATATGTATATCCGCAGTCATCACATATATTCGTTGTATATCCCATCTCTGTACATGTAGGTTCCGTTATTGTTGACGTGTAAGTATGAGCTGTAGACTCTTTCTCATCCCCTATATATTCATTGCCGCAGTCGGGGCAGGTATATATCGTATATCCCTGTGATGTGCATGTAGGTTCTATTACCTGCTTGGTGTAGTTATGCGGCAATACTTCTGTATAATCTGCAACGTAACTGTCACCGCAGTCCTCACATGTGTATGTTGTAAATCCCATTGTTGTACATGTCGCAGGAGTTACAACCGCAGTATAACTGTGCGGCTTCTTGTCTGTATAGTCGCTCTTGTAGCTGTCACCGCACTCTGTACATGTATATGTCGTATATCCAAGCTTGGTACAAGTTGACGGTGTGATAACTCCCTCATAGTGGTGTTCTGTCATATCCGTGTAGCTGCCTGTGTGACTGTCACCGCAGCTGTCGCATGTATATGTAGTATATCCCATAGCAGTACAGCTCGGCGGTGTTATTGTTTCTGAATAATGATGACCTGTCGGCATTTCGAGTATCGCTCCGCATGATGTACATATCTGCGATTCTGTACACGTTGCCGCAGCTCCGGGGGTGTGTCCTGTTGCAGATACTGCCTGTATCAGTTTCTCGTCACAGTGCTTGCAGTGATACTCCATAACACCTTCACTCTCACAGGTGGAGCTTGTAACTGTGCGTCCGTTATCCCATTCATGACCTGTAGGTTCAGTATAGTCACTTATGTACACGTCACCGCAGTCTGCACATGTATAGGTTGTAAATCCTTTTGCTGTACACGTTGGAGGTGTTACCTTTTCCCTGTAATCATGTTTTGCAAGCGGAGTAAGATCAGTAATATATCTGTAGTTACAATTGATACAGGTATGCTCCGTATAGCCGTTCATTGTGCAGGTAGCGGCTACCGTATTCGTCGTGTAGATGTGATCTGTCATTGACGTTGTTTCTGTGTAGTAGCTGCCGCACTTCTTGCACATATGCAGTTCAAGACCGCCCTGTATGCAGCTTGCCTCTCTTATTACCACAGTTTCATAGTCATGCCCTGTTGCAGGAGTATAGTTTGTTTTCATCAGTGCGCCGCAGACTGAACACTGGAAACGATCATATCCTAAATCAGTACATGAAGGCGCAACACTCTCCAAGTAACGATAATCATGTGTATGTACTTCCGATACTGTCACATCGCCGCTGTTTTTATCGTCTGCAAGCAGCCATACATACGAAACACCGTTCTCAACCATTTTTTCTCCGCCGTATGAGTATGTTATCTCATAATACACTGGATAATATCCTTCAGCAGTGTAATTCGGCGCAGAGGTAAGATCACATTTGCTTGCTTCTGTGCCGTAGCGTATTGATGTATTTACACCATCTTCCGATAAATCTGATACTGTCACTGTATGTGTATCGCCATCTACCTTGCCGTAATAGCTCTGTACGACAGATTTTGCCGCAAGATACTCATTCTTTATATATCCGCAGTCCTCACATTCACCTGTAATATGAAAACGCTGGTTTCCAAGCTCTCCATCAACAGTTTCATTAAAGTTATGCTTGTCAAGCTGTTCTGTAGCCTTTGCATAAGTTCCCTTACAAAACTGACAATATTCTCCGGCTTTAAGTATTGTAGTGTGATATTCACTGTCATACGGCGTATATGTTGTATTATCGAAATCGAGAAAGAAATTGTGATCACACTTATTTAAGCCGTAAACATTTTTTCCAAAGCTGTAACTTCCCGTTCCATCTACAGAATTAATAACACCGCAGTTCTGACACACTGATTTTGTCCAGTGCATACCTGTGTAATACGCATCCACTCCCGGAGTGCCGTCATCAAGATTACCTGTACTCTTTCCGTCTGTACAAGTGCCATCGGAATACATTACATTATGATTTAATGCTGTTTCTCCCGACTTAGTATACTCCGGCACACGATATGTAAGCTGTGTTGTTTCCATATCACAGACAGGACAGTACACTGTTTCATATGTTGTAGTCGCATTTATGTCAAATTCGTTTGTCCTGCCGTTTGCCTCCATCCAAACATCTGCCGGATCAACATACTCATTTGACTGCGCCGCATATGATATTACCGGCATGGTTCCAATCAATGTTACTGCCGTCAATGCTCCCGATATTATTTTGTTAATTTTACTCTTTGTTCTCATTTTAAATTCCTCCATGGATCATATTTTCAAATAAGCTTATTTAATCTGAGACAGGCTCATTATTACGGCGGCACATACAGTTTTCTTAAATAGCATATCATCTTGAAACTCCTTTCCCTCGCCCTTTTTTACGTACTTTTGAACGTGTCTGTCCCGTTGCTTTACTGTCGGCACGGCGAGATTTTATATCATTTATCCTGTTCCTGACCGAATCCTTAGTATTTCTGTCCGCTCTCTCCGTATCCCCGCGCCTTGTATATCTGTGCTCTGACCGATATTCTCTTTCGCGGGGAACTGAGTTTTTTCCACGGCGCTCCTTTGACCTGTCACCAGATGAATTATCGTGATTTAAATCACTTCTTTTTTTGTCTTTTCTATCTTCAACT
Source organism: uncultured Clostridia bacterium (assembly GCA_944391225.1). Taxonomy (GTDB): domain Bacteria; phylum Bacillota; class Clostridia; order UBA1381; family UBA1381; genus Ornithomonoglobus. The sequence goes on along the minus strand of CALXSS010000082.1, from coordinate 7,521 downwards.
TTATTCTTTTCTTCTGCTGCCGGAGCCGTATACCCCAGCTTCTCCATTATGTAATTGAGCTTTGCAATATCCTCCTGTTTGGCTATCACATCACACAGTCCTGTGTTGTTTGTTTTATCCGATACAGCAGTAAACAGTACTCCATACTTCTTTGCTTCTGTATTGAACTTTTTCAGATCCTGCTCTTTTATCTGCAGGATACATAAGGGCTTTTCTGATTTTAAAAGCTGTTTCAGATTTGTCTTGCCCTGCATTTTTAATTCATCATTCATAAGAGCTACTATTATAGCGGCAAGATTTTTTTCTCCCAAACCTGCCAGCTTTACAGCTGATTCAGTTATCTGTATGCCCTCTTTGACCATGAGATCAGCGACTTCTCCGCTTGTGTTCATGTTTTGATACCTCCGTTTCCTTTATTGCTTCTTCCTGTAAAGCCTGTGTCTGCCTATATTTTTCTTCAAGTTTTTCTGCGTCTGTAAATATCGCCTTGCACATTCTGACATCTGCACGGCATTTTTTAAGAATGAAGTTGATGGCCGTGACCTGCTTTGTGATCTCCTCTTTCCCTTGCTCATCTTCGTTATTCCTTTCATTGTATAGTTTTTTTCTCTGCTCTACTAAGTCATTAATACTCGCCTCTTTCTCCTTCTCAAATGCGCCCAGCTGTTCCGCTGTTTCAATGCTGTTATCATAAAGAAACCGAAACTGTTTCTGATATCGTTCCATTTTTATCAGTTCTTCTCGCATGAAAAAAGACACCCTCTGCGGTATCCTGCGTTTTCGTATTTTTTTGAACAGGTACAGATAATGAAAATACAGCGCGTGAAAACCTTTGAGTTTCTTTCTCGGCGCTGTACGTATATTCCCCTTTACCTTATATACCTTCTTTAACTCTGACGGCTGCATTATATATATTCCGTTCTGCCGTGCGATTATCCGCTGTTTTATAGCTTCCTCTGAATAATCTGTTCCGAGCTTATCAAGCCTTACCGGACGTTTGCCGAACGGCGGTATTATTGATGTATACTTTATGTTTTCGCCCCTGCGGTGTACCACATACCCGCGCCGTTTCAGCTCTCGCCAAAATACCTGCATAGTCGGCGAAGCCTTTATGATTTCGTCAAGCTCCTCTCTGACCTGTCCGCGTATTGTCGGCTTACCCTCATTTACAGCCTTCCATTCGGCATAGTGCATCCCCTTATGCTGAGGTTCTTCTATGACTGATAGTTCATACTTCCTGCACAGCTCATCAGATATTTTTCTTATCTCATTGTAATAACTCTTGGGCGTTGAACGGAATTTGCCGCCATCAACAAAAGAGACCGAATTTACCACGATATGATTATGGATATGGTGCCTGTCAAGGTGTGTTCCTACAACAACCTCAAACCGGTTCCCGAAACATTTCTGTGCAAACTCCACTCCTATCTTATGCGCCAGCTCCGGTGTTACCTCTCCCGGCTTAAAACTTTCGATATAGTGGTAAGCCAGAACCTTTCCTTCTTTACCGTATTTCTTTTTAGTCGCGACCATCTCTTTATATGCAGTTTCAACGCTCGAACAGTTGATTGCTGTTTCAAACACTCTCTGCTCTGTCTTATCCGGATTTGCCGCATATTCAATGATGTTATCGAGTGATGTTTTATCCTCATTTGCCGCATACTCTACGGCTCTTTTAAGTTTGCTCCTTACAGCGTACACTTTAACAACAGCCATTACCGCTTCACCTCACGGTATATCTCGCCTAAGAGGTGAAGTATCTCCTCAAGCTGTGATTGTGATACATTGTTTTCTGTATTGACCTTCTTTGCAATTTGGTTTATATTATTGCCGATAAAATTTATCTCTCGTATCAGCTGAACAACATTATCCGGCGGTCTTGGCTGAATGTCAGCTCCCATTATGAGCTTGCGGATAAAGGCTTCCTTATTTAAACTGGATGTTTCAGCCTGTTTCGTCAAGTGAGCAAATTCTTTTTCATTCAACCATAAGCTGAAACGCTTATTTCTTGTTCTCATGATATGCATTCCTTTCAAATAGTGATCAGGGGTGTTAGGGGTATCCCTTAACGAGCACATTTGGGAGTACAAATGCTATGCTTGCAAGGTCTATCTGAAAATAGACCACTCCCGCTACGCCTCATCTGCCATATCTGTCACAAAGTCACAATCTTCTCCGTCAATAAAAACATTGAAGGTGTTCTCGTATCTCTCACAATTTGCTGAGCTATAGTCCTCCGCTGTTTCAAATTCCACAGCCTCCGCATTTATATCAAGCTTATGGACGTCCTTGTTATTAAAACATATCGTATTACTGTTGAAATACATATTAAGCAGCATAGAAACTGCTGTTTCCGCATCGGGGGCTTTGACCTTCAATATCTTTTTAGACAGTGCTTCCATTTCAATTTTATAGACCTTATTCATTTTTACCTCCATTTTGATATCAAAATGATATCATGTTAATAATCTCATCTAGTTTTTGATATATTTTTGATAGCATCACATTTTAATATCAGGCTTATCACATCCGATGAAGTCCCATGCAACATCGTCATCATCTAACTCTGTTGGTATTTCTTTAAGGCTTATGTTGATGCCCGATATACACTCTGCTAAGCACTGCTTGACCACATACTCCAGATTTTGCGACTGTTCGCCATCGAGTGATAATATCGCTTTTATCATATATTCGGTATTTGAGTGATATTTACATCTGTCCCTTTTTTGCAGAAACTCATATGCCTTTTTGTGTTCCGGATCATCGAGATTGAATCTTAGCAAAACAGACTTTATATTTCGCATACTCAGCTCCTTGTAAACTGCAGAAATGCAAGATGTTCAAAGCCCTGTGCTGCTGCGCATATGTCCTCAATTATCTCTATATGTTCGCTGTCATATTCCCCGAAGTTCTTTATGATACAGCCACCTCCGCCAACTATGTACAGCTTCATTAAATCCGGATCATAGTCATACCTCCTCAATACAGAAAATATCTCTTTTGTATAATTCACTGCCTCTGTATGCAGAAGTTTGAGATATTTTTCAGCTATATCAACATTACCAGAACGTAGATACTGTTCAATGATGCCCTCGTCCATCTTCACACCATAGTTATCCATGACCGCATTTCTTGCACTTATTACTAGCTGATTTACTCCTATCTTCTCAGTCCACGATTTATTTTCCACAGGCTTTTTATTTTGAATATATAGGATATTCATTGTGCCGTTACCTATGTCGGCAAGCAAATTCGTACCAGAAAAATCCTTTAAACGCTTGACTATCGCAGGATAACACTGAGGGAATATCGAGCATCCGATAAGCTCAAGATGATAATCCTCATTATTATCTTTTAGGTCAATACTTCTATCCTGCAATAGATAATCTCTAAAGCTATCACGCTGTGACTGTACCCATTTCAGCGGAAGCCCTGCAGCAAGATAAACTGTTCCTTCTCTGATCCCTGCATGTTTCATCTCCTTCACAATCCCCATAAGCGTAAGGATATAAAAATCCTTATCAGCCGATTTATCGGAAATAAACTCCTTATGCCCTTCTCCTATACGATAATACTTGCCTTTAAACTCAAGTACATTGCCTTCAAATATAGGCTCTATGTCATACTCTGTAACGGCAGTTTTAAACACATTTCCGCATCCGCATTTTATATTTCCGTATCCGACATCTATCCCTATTATTTTTATTCCGTTTTTAAGCTCTCTCACTATTCTGTTCCTCCTTATGTGCTCCCATAACAAATTTCATATAGTCGATGTATTCATTGCATTTTATATTATACGGGCATACCATACAATCACCGCAGCCAAATGACAGCATATTTACCTCATATTCGTTCATATTTTCCTCCATTTCCGCATATAAAAAAGCCCGCCGTTTAAACCGACAGGCTTAATGAAATTTTTCTAGAACGCATCAATATCTTCATCTGTACCATCTATATCCTCAAAATATTGATATGGTTTCATACCCATCTCCTCCCATGTTACTCCATATGGTGCTCCGCCAGACGTATATCCTGCAATGTAGAAAAATCTATCATCACAATCTTGATAAAAATTCTCTATTCGCTCTTGACGTTTTTTCTCTCTGCGTCTTGCTACAGCCTTTTGGTGATCCTCCTCAGCTTTCATGATTTTCTTTGTTTCTTCATCAGAAAAATCATATCCTAATTTCTTCATCTCATTGTATGCTGTCATTCTATCAACATGGAAATGTTTTCTGTATGCCTTAAAAATATTTTCTCCTTCGTATTTTGCAATCCATTTTCTGCTTGAAGTCTTACGCTCCTCAAATTTAATTGTACGTCTTGCAGATTTCTTACTTTGATGTTTTTTGTGCATTTTTAACATCTCCTTAATGCGTATTAAAATAAGCTGAACATTGTCTTTTAATCGGTCAATTCCTTGTAATCAACTTAATCTGTATAACCATGATAAAAAACCATCTCTTTATTACAATGCTTAATCACCTATAATTTTAGCGTATTTTCATTATTTTTTCAAGCATAAAATCAAATTATCTCTCTGATACACTTTTCTTCTTCTGCACAGTGGCTGCAGCAAGATACTCACCGAAGTCTTCAATCGTGTCCTCAAGCATTTCAATGTGTGAACAGTCGGCTTTTAACCACTTATCATGATATTTTGCCAATGAATATTTAAGTTTTAAAAGTGCCTTAACATGATTATCCGGTAAATCTTCATTCTCGAAGATTATAAGTATATCAACACGCATAACCTTTTCATAAGCGGCGCTTATTATATCTTTCGGTGATTTTTTTCATCACATCATCCACAAATCTGTCCTGTTCGGCTCTCATCTTTTTCGTTATATTCTCAAATCCATTTCTCATCGCTCCATCTCTCTGTTTTTCTTTTTAGGAATATCTCCTTCATCAGGCACAATATCAACAGCCTGAGGCTCATGCTTATCCATATTAAGCAGCGCATCCAATGCCGCAAGCCGTTGCATTTTCTCTGTAAGCTCTGATTCACGCGGAAACTCTTTTTTACTCTCTACCTTTGCAATCTCGAACTGTTGCTTTGTTTCTTCAAGTTTCTGTACACATTCGTCCTTGAACTTTGGTATGTTCTCTATAACATTATCTATTCGCTGAATGTTTCCGAAAACATTTGCTCCAAGTGAACATGTATACGACCTTGAACCCTGCAGTGTCATTTTATGCTCGTTTGCAAAAGTATCAATCGACAGTATCATTTTAAAACCACGGTATTCTCCAACCATAACCGGATCTGATGAGGTCATAGTCTTGCATCGCTCGATAAGTGCCTGTCCGGCTTTATCTTTTTCGGAATAATTAACTTCATCTATAACCATAGGATAGAATACGTCCTCTTTCTTTGGATACGTTTCAGCAATTTTTTTATCTTTCTCTGCTCCATCTATCATTTCGGAAAATCTTTTTATCTGCTGAGGATAATACTTTATTACCTTATCTTCAAGCTCGTATTTCTGTGACATGAAACTTGACTTTAAGAGCTTCAGCTTTGCCACATCTGTATCAAGCTCCATCTTCTCCTTGATATGTGGATTTCCTGTTGCAAGAGCCTTGATTTCAGCGTATGACAAGGCTGTTTCATCAATATCCTCTGCACTTCTTACAGGTGATTTACTTGTCATTATCTGACTGATAAATTTCTGCTTATTTTCTACAAGCTGATAACTGTAGCTGTCAAAGGTATCTTTTGTAACATACCTGTAAATATGTACTGTATCATTAGTATTTCCTTGTCTTATTATTCTTCCGGCGCGCTGTTCGAGGTCCGATGGCCTCCAGGGGCAGTCAACGTCATGAATGGCATAAAGAAGCGTCTGCGCGTTGGTTCCGGCTCCCATTTTTTGAGTGGATCCGAGTAAAATACGCACATCTCCTCTACGTACTTTCGCAAACAACTCCTTTTTCTTTACATCACTGTCTGCATCATGTATAAAGGCTATATCGCTTTCCGGAACTCCCTTTGAAATAAGTTTGTTTCGTATATCATCGTACACATTAAATGTACCGTCTTTTTTAGGTGTAGAACTGTCACAGAATACAAGCTGTGTTCCTTTGAACTCGTTTGTTTTCTTCCATATGTCAAACACGGTATTTGCACAAGTGTCAACCTTTGTTCCTTTTTCATCAGGTAACATATCATTCATAAGACGTTGTTCTAAGGCAAGCTTTCTTCCATCATTCGTTATCTTGAGCATATTATCTGTCGTTGGATCAACTGCTCCTGCTCTTACCTGCTCTGCTCTCTCGCCCAGCTCTGCCACCATTTCTCTCTGTATCTCTGTAGGCTCTACCGCTATATTATGATACTCTGCTTTCGGTACAGGAAGATTCAGCATATCTGCTGTCTGAATATCTGCAGCTTCTCTAAACATTGTCATAAGCTCCGGTATGTTGTAAAACTTCGCAAAGCGTGTCTTTGCACGATACCCAGTCCCTTCCGGTGCAAGTTCTATCGCTGTGACCGTTTCACCAAATGTTGATGCCCATGCGTCAAAATGCTGCAAGTCATTTCTTTCAAGCATATCATACTGCAAATATCTCTGCATTGTATACAGCTCCACCATGCTGTTGCTTATAGGTGTGCCTGTAGCAAATATATTTCCTTTTCCTCCTGTAATCTCATCAAGGTATCTGCATTTCATAAACATATCGCTTGACTTCTGTGCATCTGTCTGTGCAATACCTCCGACATTACGCATTTTAGTTACCAGAAAAAGGTTCTTGTAAAAATGTGCCTCGTCCACAAACAGCCTGTCTACTCCCAATTCTTCAAATGTGACAACATCGTCCTTACGGCTTGTATCGTTTAGTTTTGCTATCTTTATTTCAAGGCTTTTCTTTGTACGCTCCATCTGCTTTATTGTAAAACGCTCTGCGTTATTTACCTTGGCTTCTGCTATTCCGCCTAAAATATCATCTATTTGTTTTTGAAGTATAGCTTCCTGTCTTTCCTTTGACATTGGTATCTTCTCGAACTGACTGTGACCGATTATTATTGCATCATAATCACCTGTTGCAATTCGTCCGCAGAACTTCTTTCTGTTTTTTGTTTCAAAATCCTTTTTGGTAGTTACAAGGATATTTGCAGCAGGATAGAGCTGCAGGAACTCACTTGCCCACTGTTCTGTAAGATGATTTGGAACAACAAACATCGGCTTATTGCACAATCCAAGTCTTTTTGATTCCATTGCAGCCGCCGCCATGGTCCATGTTTTGCCTGCTCCCACTACGTGTCCGAGCAGTGAATTACCACCATACATAATACGCGCAACAGCATTTTTCTGATGCTGTCTGAGCTGTATTTCAGGATTCATCCCGCTGAATGTTATGTGACTTCCGTCATATTCTCTTGTTCTCACTGAATTGAACTTCTCGTTATATATCTTTGTCAGATTCTCACGTCTTTTAGGATCCTTCCATATCCAATCACCAAAAGCAGTCTTTATCGCTTCCTGCTTTTGCTGTGCTATGGTTGTTTCT
>CALXSS010000081.1 GCA_944391225.1 uncultured Clostridia bacterium | reverse complement strand
AGAAAAGCTCGAAAACGGCACATTGAAGGTAAACGTAGATATAAACGGACTTGCAGCAGGCAAAACAGCCGGAATATATGCAGCTGCGTACAAAGAGGGCGGGCTTAAGGCTCTCGCAGCGAAAAACGCTGAGCTTACAGAGGGAATGCAGAGCTTTGAGCTGGAGCTGAATGCGGCGGACGCAGACAAGGCAGCGGTATATATATGGGATTCAGGCAGCATGGAGCCGCTTGCTGAAGTGATACCGCTCAGCCTGGAAGAACCGACAGAGCCGCCGGCAACTGAACCGCCTGCTACAGAGCCGCCGGCAACGGAGGCGCCGCAGCAGACGCAGAGCCCGGACGAATCGGAGGATGTTATATTCTCCTATGATTTTGATACAGACGCAGATATTGTAAAGCCGATGATGACCGGCGGAGTTACTATAGAGGAAGATGCCGGAGTAGACGGAGCAGGACTTGTGTTTGACGGCAACAGCGGATACGTTACACTTCCTAACAATATAGTAAGACCTGAAATAACAATTATGGCATGGGTAAAGAATACCGCAATAAAGTCATGGGCAAGGCTGTTTGATCTCGGTAGCAGCCAGTCAAACAACTTCTTCTATTCACCTACAGGCGGCAGAGTTGAATCTGTTGTAAACGGACAGTATGATACTATGAACGTGACCGCATTCTCAAATACAGGAGTATGGGAGCATTACGCTGTCACAAGAACAGACAACAAGGTCCAGCTTTACAGAAACGGCGAGCTTGTAAGCGAGGCAAACTGCTACCATTCACTCACACCTATGGTGCAGGAAACGAACTATCTTGGAAAATCGCATTATGCGAGCGATGCTTTGTTCTGCGGCGTAATGGATAATGTAACAATGTATTCAAGAATATGTACAGCCGATGAGATAAAGGCGGAATACAGCAAATATGCAGGATCAATAAATATGGAAAATGCCTATAAGGATTATGCGTCGCTAACAATTCCGACGCAGCTTTCAGGCGGAGCAGCGCTCCCGACCTCGGGCAGCTACGGCAGCACGATAGAATGGGAATGCTCTGACAGCGGCGTAATAGCTGATGACATGACAATAACAGCACCGGCGCAGGGCGAGCCTGATAAGGAGGTAACGCTTACCGCGGTTATCAGAAACGGAGACTCAGAGTACAGGCGTACTTTTGAGGCAGTTATAATGGCTCAGCCTACACTGACCGGCATGGCAGACTATGCAATGTCTGAGGTAGAGCTTACAGACGACTATCTTGTAAACGCAAATGATAAGATGAGCGATTACCTGAGCGAGTTCGATATAGACAGGCTCACCACAAATCTTTACAAAACAGCAGGCATAGACAACGGCGCGACCGGATACGGCGGCTGGGAGGGCGACCTTATAAGCGGACATATCGTAGGTCACTATCTGTCGGCGGTATCGCAGGCGGCGCAGAACGGAGACCCTGTCCTTGCCGAGAAAGCAGAGGCGCTCGTAAGCGCGATGCGCGAGGCACAGATCAAGCAGGACGGTATTCTAAAGGCGACCAACAAGCAGGGCGAGGAAAAGGAATTCGAGGTAAAGAAGGGATATATTTTCGCATCTGTAAAGGTGGCAGACTGGGCAGAAACAGCCGGAGATCCTATATATGGCGAGAAGCAGTTTGATAATATAGAGGAGAACAAGTCAAGCATCATAACCCAGGCATGGGTGCCGTGGTATACAATGCACAAGCTGATGGCAGGTCTTATAGACGCTTATAAGCTGACAGGAAACGAGGAGGCGCTCGAGGCTGCAAAGGAGCTTGGCACATGGGTATATAACAGAGTAAAGGATTATGACACGACGTATGTATCAGGCAGCCAGACAATGCAGGACAGAGTTCTGAACATAGAGTACGGCGGCATGAACGACTGTCTGTATGAGCTCTACAAGCTCACAGGCGATCCGGAGCATGCAAAGGCGGCGCATATGTTTGACGAGATAAGCCTGTTCGACTCACTCTACAGAGGCGAGGATGTGCTTGCAAACAAGCATGCGAACACAACTATACCTAAGATAATAGGCGCGCTCAACCGTTACAGAGCAAACGAGGCCACAGACGGAAAGCTTGAAACAGATTCGCCTGACAGCGAGCACGATATGGATTACTATCTCACAGTAGCGGAAAATTTCTGGGAAATGGTAGTGAACGATCACTCATATATCACAGGCGGAAACAGTGAGAACGAGCATTTCAGAGCGCCGCATACAGAGGATTCGTACAGAAACAACGTAAACTGTGAAACATGCAACACATACAATATGCTAAAGCTTTCGAGAGAGCTTTACAAGATCACGGGCGACAAGAAGTACATCGACTACTATGAGGGCACATATCTGAACGCGATAGTATCGAGCCAGAATCCGGAAACGGGAATGACCATGTATTTCCAGCCGATGGGAACGGGATATTTCAAGGTATTCTCAACCAAGTGGGACAGCTTCTGGTGCTGTACCGGCTCGGGAATGGAGAGCATGACAAAGCTCAACGACAGCATTTATTATCATAAGGGAAATACAATAATAGTAGATCAGTATATAAGCTCAGTGCTCACCGACAGCGAAAACAACATCAAGCTGACGCAGGCGTCAACACTGCCGGACGGCGAGCAGTCGGTCATCACAGTAGAGCCTGTTTCAGGCGATAAGCAGAGCGCGGTAATAGCGTTGAGGATACCTGACTGGACAGCAGGCGAACCTGTTATAAAGGTCAATGATATGAGCGTCAGCGCTGAGACCTCAGCAGGCTATGTGCTCATAGACCGCGAGTGGTCGGCAGGCGACAAAATAAGCATAACACTGCCGATGGAGATCAGAGCATTCGGTCTCAGAGACAGCGAAACAGTAACCGGCTTCAAGTACGGACCTGTAGTTCTCAGCGTAGGCATGGGAACTGAGGGCATGAACAAGACCTCAAGCGTTGGAATGAGCGTAACAGTTCCGACAGCTCTTGACGGTGTAAACGAATATGTTATAATCGATTCAGATTATGGCACACGCGAAGAATGGCTTGAGAATCTGTCAGAAAACATGGTAAAGACAGAGGGCAAGCTTGAGTTTACAATGAAGAATACTGATAGAGAGCTCGTATTCACACCGCATTACAGACGCTATGATGAAAGGTACGGAATCTACTGGTATGTAACAGGCATGAGCGAGGAGGAGCGTCAGGAGCAGATACTTAAGGATAAGCAGGACGGACGCGAACAGAATATAATAATCGACTCTATAGAGCCTTCACATGACCAGCAGGAGAATGGACACGGCTACAGGGAAGAAAATTCAACAGGCGTGCAGGGCACGGCAGAGATGACCAATTACCGCGAGATAAAGAGCGGCGGCTATGTGGATTATCAGATGCGCGTGGATAAGAGCAAAAAGAACTATATATCTGTGACATATGACGCAGCTGACGCAGGCAAGAGGATGAATATATATGCCGGTGACACGCTTGTGGCAGAGGTGACAGCGCCGTCAGAGAGCACAACTGTAAGATACGAGATACCGGCTGATACACTCAGCAAGGCATATACAGCAGGCTCAGATGCGGCAACGATAAAAGGAAGTGACGCGCTGCATATAGTATTCAAGGCAGAGTGCGGAACAGACGCGCCTAAGATCTGCGGTAAGGTGATGATAGTAACTGATTACAGTACGAATGCGTCGCTTTCATCGCTGAGCATAAGCGGAGGCGAGCTTGCTCCGGCGTTCGATAAGGATGTAACAGAATATACTCTCAGTGTCGGACAGGAAACAGATAAAATAACTCTCAAGGCAGCGCCATCAGACAAATACGGTCTTGTATATGTAAACGGAGTGCTCATAAACGATACTGCAGAACAGACTGTAGAGCTTGACGGCAGTGCAATAACTATCGTCTGCAAGGCAGAGGATCACGAAACCGAAAAAACTTATACGATAAATATTGAACGATGATCGTTTTTGCGGTGGGGCTGATGAAATATAGCTGATAGGAGAGGCTCGGCTTTGTATTTCATGAAGTCTCTGAGGTTGCTGCAACTCGCTGAGCGTTGCGGCAGCCTCTTTGTGTATATTTGTAGAAAATAATTACAGATAAATAGTGCATTTTATATAGGTTTTATCTTTAATTTATTAATTTAGCAATATACAGTGTTGTAGTATAATAATTATAGCTGATTATTCATCAATGAAAGGAGAGAACGATATGAATAATAAGAAAAACAGAAAGCTGATCTCAGCGATAGCTGCTGTAAGCATAGCTTCATCAGCTTTCGGAGGGCTGAGCGTATCGGCAGATTATTCCAATACGCACGGGACCTCCAACGATAACGGTGACGGAACATATCTAAATCCGGTACTGAATACCGATGTTGCTGATCCGGATATAATCTGCGCGCCGTCGCCTGACGGCAGCGAGGCGTATTATATGGTCAGCACAGCGATGCAGTATTCGCCGGGCTGTCCAATAATGAAGTCCACCGACCTTGTAAACTGGGAAACGGTGAATTATCTATATGATACGCTCGATTATGAGAGCGATGCTCTCGCGCTGCGCAATGGCGAGCAGGCATATGGCAGCGGTCAGTGGGCAACGAGTATACGCTACAATCAGACGAACCAGACTTTCTATATTCTCACATTCTCGTACACAACAGGCACGACCCAGGTGTACACCTCAAAGAATGTAGAGGAGGGACCATGGAAGAAGTCTGAATTCAAGGTTTTCCATGACCCGTCTATATTTATTGATGATGACGGCAGGATATACGTATTCTATGGTCAGAACACATTGAACTGTAAGGAGCTTATAGAGGAGGACGGATACCTCAGCATAAAGGAGGAGGCAGACGATCCGAATAACGTTGGAAAGACAGTTGTAGCGGATATGGGTGATTATGATGTACCTGACTGCATATATCCGAACTGTGATCCTCCGACAGATTTTATAATCAAGGGCGAGGGCACACACGCCTATAAGGTAGACGGCAAATACTACCTGTTGTCTATAACATGGCCGAGCGGACCGCGCAACGATGGCACAGGCGGTTACTGGAAGCGCGGCATGGTATGCTATAGGAGCGATAATATATATGGTCCGTATGAGGGAATGCTCATAATGAACCAGGAGGCAAATTTTGACGGCTATGTTGGCGGCGGCGGACCCGGACAGGGCGGAATAACCAACGCTATAGGCGGCGACAACCGTTCAAGTGAGGGCAGCTGGTACGGAATGATATTCCAGGATAGAGGCGCAGTCGGAAGAACTCCTCTGCTTGTTAATGTAAACTGGAACACTCCAGGTTACGAGGGCTGGCCTATGCTCACAGCGCTTGAGAGAGCGCCTATACCTACAGAGGGCGCGAAGAGCGAGATCAAGACAATAGTAAAGTCAGATGAATTTGACAACGGAACAAAGTTAAATTATGCTCAGGTCATCACAAAGGATCAGGAGACCGGCACTCTGGCTGAGGAGCCGGAAGTCGCATTAGCAGAGAGCACAGCGGATACGTTCAGTGTAAAATACACCTTTAACAATGCGGAAGATGTTGCAGAGAGCATAGTTATAGGCAGCGCAGAGGTGACAGATGACGGCTGGGTAAATATAACAGGCAAATTCATTGCGCCTGAGGTATACACCTATGGCAGAATAGAGATAGTATCTGAAAACTCAGCATACGATTTCTATCTGGACGACGTATCAGTTACCGATGCTGATGGCACAGAGTATATGCAGAATCCATCAATGGATGGTACAGAAGGTGAAATGCCATGGTGGTGGGGGGCAACAAGCGTTTGGGATAACGAGACCTCGTCGAATGTGGACACAGCCTCAGTGGCGGCAAGATCAGAGGAATATCACAATGCTGCCCCGTCAATGCTCGTGACTGACAGAGAATCACCGTCAGCAGGAGCTATGGTATACTGGAATGACAAGATAGTATCAGGACAGGAATACAATGTAAGCGCATGGATAAAGCTGAAGCCGACGGAGGCAGAGGAGCCGTCAGAGACAGAGAATCCTACATCAGGCGAAAAGGAGCTTGTGGAAAACGGCGATTTTGAAAACGGAACGATAGAGCCGTGGACAGCGCGCTACAATAACGGAACAAAGGTTGAAATAAGCGATGTCAGCGCAAGCGGTAGCTATGGTATGGCTGTAAGCGGTAGGACCTCAACAGGCGACGGTCCTAAGCTCGATCTCACCGGAGAGATAACTCTGCATACAGAATACACCATAAGCGCCAAGGTGCGCTATAACTCAGGACCTGACGAAAAGCAGTTCAATATAACGCTTGAGCACACTAACGCAGAAAATGTTACCGGCTGGACAGTGCTCGGCAGTGTAACAGCAAAGCGAGGGGAATGGGCAGAGATCAAGGCGGTATTGACATTGCCGGAGGATACAGGCATTGTCAGCAACAACGTATATTTTGAAACTCCGTACTCAACAACACCTGACGCGGACAACGATCTTATGGATTTCTATGTAGATGATATATCCATATTCCGCGGCGAGGAGATAGAGTGGGAGGAGGTATATCCGGGCGAGAATGAGCCAAACGGATCATATCTTGACCTTGTATGGCAGTGGAACCACAATCCTGACAACAGACTGTGGTCGCTTACAGAGCGTCCTGGTTATCTCCGTCTTACAAACGGCAGGATAGTGGACAATATACAGCAGGCGCGAAACACTCTTACACAGCGCACATACGGACCTGAGTGCTCCGGCTGGACAGCTATGGACACTGAGAACATGGCAGACGGCGATTATGCCGGACTTGCGGCATTCGGACCACAGTACGGATTTATAGGCGTAATGAAAGAGGATGGAAAGCGATACATCGTATACGCTGACACGCCCGACGTACCCGCAGACGATTCAGAAATGATGAACGAGCTGCCGAATGTGCAGAAGCTCGGCGAGCTGACACAGAACACGGTATATCTGAGGACAGATTTCACCTTTGCCGGAAACGGAACAGACGATACCGCATCGTTCTACTACAGTCTTGATGGCAGCAGCTGGACATTCGCTAAAAAGCTTGGCGGACTACAGTTCAGCATGCTTCATTTCACAGGCTACAAGTACGCGCTGTTCAACTATGCAACAGAGAACAAGGGCGGCTATGTAGACTTTGATTATTTCAGAATAGACGACAAGTATTCAGACACAGGCGCGGATACACCGACAGAGGCGCCTACAGATGAGCCTGAGATACCTGATACAGGCTGGGGCGAGCTTATAACCAACGGAGGCTTTGACAATGGAGCTGAAGGCTGGTACAATTTTGGCGGCAACACTGTAGCTGCGGTCGATGGCAAGCTCAAGGTAACAAACAGAACAGAAAACTGGAACGGCGCCGGACAGACTGTTTCAGGCATGCTCAAAGGCGCGACCTACAAGATAATGGCAGACGTTACAGCCGACACCGCGCCGGCAGGAACAGCCACAATAACAGCAACGATCAGCTACAACGACTCAGAAGGAGTGGCGCACTACAAGGGAATAGGCCAGGTAACTCTCGCAGCAGGAGACAGCGGCGAGATAAACTCGGAGTTTGTTCTTACCGATGAGCTGCCGGAGACTGTAACTCTGTATTTCAGCTCGAACGAGAACGGACCTGAGTTTGCAGACTTTACAATCGACAATGTATCGCTCAAGAGGATAAAGCCGACAAATACTCTTGCAAAGAATATAGGTCTTGGCAATCCGCTCGTAACGCATAAGTTCGGCGCGGATCCGTGGGTAATGGAATATGACGGCAGAGTATATGTGTACATGACAAACGACAAGTACAGATACGATTCAGACGGTAACCTTATCGAGAATTCATACGGCTCGATCAATTCACTTTCAGTAATTTCGAGCGCAGATATGATCAACTGGACAGACCACGGCGAGATAGCTATAGGCGCTAAGAACACTAACCCTGAGGCTCTGCCAAACGGCGCGGCATCATGGGCAGCTAACGCATGGGCGCCGTCAGTGGTACATAAGGAGATAAACGGCAAAGACAAGTTCTTTATCTACTTTGCTGACAACGCGTCTGGAATAGGCGTGCTTGAGAGTGACAGCCCGTTAGGACCGTTCACCGATCCTATAGGCGGACCGCTGATCAACGGAAGCATAACGAGCGGAACAGAGAATATAGTATGGTTCTTCGACCCGGCGGTGCTTGTTGACGACAACGGTTCAGCATATATGTATTTTGGCGGCGGACTTCCTAATAAGGAAGACGGCACACAGGAGGCAAATCACCCGCGTTCATCGGCAGTCATAAAGCTCGGCGATGACATGATAAGCACAGTGGGCGAGCCTGTAATGATAGACGCACCGGGAATATTCGAGGATTCGGGTATACACAAATACGGCGATACATACTATTACAGCTACTGTACAAACTTTGCCTGCTCAAATGTTCCTCAGGGCGCAATAGCGTATATGACGAGCAAGAGCCCGATGGGACCGTTTGAATATCAGGGCGTTATACTTGACAATATGTATGTATACTTCGGAACAGGCGGCAACAATCACCACGCAATATTCGAGTTCAACGACAAGTGGTATATAGCTTACCATGCGGCAACAGTTCAGAAAGCTGACATAGGTCTGCCCGATGACTTCAGCAATTACCGCTCAACGCACATAAACGAGTTCAGTTATAATGATGACGGTACTATACCGCATATTGTAGCCGACTACAAGGGTGTTGATCCTCTGGGAACGCTTGACGCCTACAGCACAATACCGGCTGAGACCATAGCATGGCAGAGCGGAGTCAAGACAGAGAATATGAACGGCGACTTTGACGGAAACACAAAGGTGACCGACATTGATAACGGCGACTGGACCTCGCTTGCGGGTGTGGACTTTGGCGAAGGCAGCAAGCAGATCAAGGTCAGCGCGGCAGCCGTTAAGGGCGGAAAGATCAGCGTTGTAGCGGACGATTTCAACAATGATCCGATATGCGAGATAGATATAGCTCCTACAGGCGGAGAATTCAAAGAGTTCAGTGCAGACCTTGCCTTGAGCGGCACGCATGATATATTCTTCATGTATGAGGGCAGCGGCAGTGATCTGTTCGAGCTTGACAGCTTCACCTTTACTCCGGCAGAGCAGGAGGAGCTTCCGGAATGGAGCGTTACAGCAGCAGACAGCAGCGGAGTTATCAGCGTAACTGTCGACAACAACGATTCAGATATAACAGATGTAACTGTATATGCGGCAGTATATGACAAGGCCGGCAAACTGATCGCGGTAAAGGCTGAGAACAGGACCATAGCTAAGAGCGGTTCGGCTGAGCTGAGCTTTGATATGAGCGGCAGTCAGTATGAGAGCGCGGCTGTATTTGTATGGCAGCAGAACAGCTCCACACCTGTTACAGGAATGACAGATCTATAATAAAACATAATTTGGTGATTTTGGCAGGAGGCTGTTGCAAAATTTGCAGCAGCCTCCTGCGCTTTTTACCTAACTGCAGAGATGCACAAAAATGGCTTATCTGCTTTGTTGTTTTCGCTTTATTTTGACAGTGCATTTTGATACAGCCCACTGATTTTTTGACAATGACCGAGTTTTGGTATCGCTGGCAGGCTGGCGGCTCAAACAAGTATTTTTTCTGTATAGTTTTGCTTTACTTTGTTAATTTTGTTATAGTATCAAATATAGTATAATTATATCAATAAAAGAGCAATAGGGGCAGTATTTTATTCATTTAAAATATGCTTTTACTGCTGTTTGTTTGGCATCAAAAAAAACAACAGCCTGGGGTGGCGCTGAGATGATCTGCCGGTATACATGCGGACCGTATACAAAGGTATATCAGACACGCAATCACAAGCTTCGGGAGGTGGACAGGCAAGCGATCAGAATGTTTCGGTAAAGGGATCATCGGCAGTGTATCAAAGCTGTGAAATATGGCTGTACTGCAAACGCAGGCGCATGCAGAACACTGGCTGTACATATTATTCATTACAGCAGGCTGCTCCGAAGATCCGGAGAGTTTGCGGCGGTCCCGCGGAGCTGCAGGAAAATAGCGCGGAGCTTAGAAAAGCTCCTCTTTTGCGGCATTAGCCGGAGAAGTGCTTAGTTCACTGCATAGCAGATCCAATACAGGAATTTTCGTTATATGAAGATCATTGCCTGAATATGAGGGGGGATGCAAGTGGAGTTTACCGAACTGTGGCTTGAATACAGAAAGCAGGAAAAGTCTGATAAAAGATACAGATGTATATACATAAACAACGATGAGCGCGCAGCGCTCACAGCGGCGTCAGAGTTGGCGCGCGCGGCGCGCGGCATATACGGGATCCATTCATCTATAGAAAAGGCTGAGGAGGCAGGCGCAGCGTGCGGCATATATCTTATACAGCGCAGCGGCATGAGCGATGAGGGGTATTCTATCGAATGTGGCGAAAGAATAATAATCAGCTCAGGTAGTGGCAGGGGATTGCTGTATGGGGCGTTCGCGCTGATACGCCGCACTGTCTGTCGCGGCATTGAAGAAAGCTACAGCCTCAAATGCGAGCCGGCTCAGCCGCTGAGGATGCTCGATCACTGGGATAACGCTGACGGCAGCATAGAGCGAGGCTATTCGGGGGGATCATTCTTTTTCTGTCACGGCAGGATCATCATAAACGCGAGAACACGCGCTTATGCGCGGCTTATATCATCGATCGGCATAAACGCTGTAGTTATCAATAATGTAAATGTCAGGGCAGAGGCAGTGGAGTTCATAAGCGAAAGGTACTATGAGAGGCTCAGCGAGCTTGAGGAGATATTCTCAGCATACGGGATAAAGCTGTATATAAGCATAAGCTTTGCGGCTCCGATGGAGCTTGGGGGGCTTGATACAGCCGATCCCTGTGATGAGCGTGTCAGAGCCTGGTGGCGCGAAAAGGCGGAGGAAATATATAAGTATCTGCCCGGGCTTGGCGGCGTGCTCATAAAGGCGGATTCTGAGGGGCGTCCGGGCCCGTTCACGTACGGCAGAACTCAGGCTGAGGGAGCCAACGCAGTGGCGCAGGCGTTTTTACCATATGGCGGAAATGTGATATGGCGCTGCTTTGTATACAACTGCCACCGCGACTGGCGCGACAGGAAATCGGACAGAGCGCGCGAAAGCTACGATCATTTCAACGAACTTGACGGAGAGTTTGATGAAAATGTAATACTCCAGATCAAGAACGGACCTATGGATTTCCAGGTTCGCGAGCCTGTTTCGCCGCTGTTCGGCGCGATGTCGAAAACAAGGCAGATGCTTGAGGTGCAGATAGCTCAGGAGTATACCGGACAGC
>CALXSS010000080.1 GCA_944391225.1 uncultured Clostridia bacterium | reverse complement strand
CAAAATTGCTGAATGTGCGTCAGAAATTTGGGTTAAAAAAGTTTCAACCATCATATTTAATACAATCGGATGGAACTTTTTTAACCTACTTTAGCCATATCAATTGTGAAACGTAGTTTTACAATTGCTTAGCAATTAATTACTCTTATACCGATACGGCACAGCCAAGAGCTGCGCCGCGTTAAGTATATATCACTGTAGATTAAGCTGCTCCTCCATCTGGTGCATGAGCCTGTTATTAAGCTCCACAGCGGCATTGTAACCCATTTTCTTCTGACGGTTATTCATTGCCGCGACCTCGACAATTACAGCTATGTTTCTGCCGAGCTTGACGGGTATGGTAAGGCTCGGCACATTTATACCCATAATATTTGTATATTCATCGACCATTCCCAGACGGTCGTACTGTTTTCCCTTTTCCCACGGCTCAAGATGGATAACCATATCTATCTGCTGTTCATCCTTTATCGCGCCCATGCCGAATATCTCCTTTATATCGATAATACCTATGCCGCGCACCTCAACGAAATGCCTTATTATCTCAGGCGACGAGCCTATGAGAGTAGAATCGGATATCTTCTTTATCTCAACAGCGTCATCTGCAACAAGACGGTGTCCGCGCTTTACAAGCTCGATCGCAGCCTCGCTCTTTCCAACGCCGCTTTCGCCCATTATAAGGATACCATCGCCGTATATCTCGCAGAGCACTCCGTGGCGCGTTCTTCGCGGCGCCAGCTGCTCGTTGAGGTAACGTATTATCATACTCATGAACTGCGATGTGCCGTGTTCGGTTCGCAGCAGAGGTATCTCATATTTTTCCGCAAACTCAATCATCTCCGGGAAGATCTGAAGTCCGCGAGTTATCACCAGCGCCGGGAAGCCAAGTGCAAAATATTTTTCCAGTCGCTTTTCCCGCTCGGCTGTGGCGAACTGCTCAAGAAAAGTAAACTCCACCTTTCCTATTATCTGGATACGCGTACTATCAAAAAACTTTGAAAACCCTACCATCTGCAGTCCCGGTCTGTTGATATCCGACGTAGTCACAAATATAGAGTCCACATTTTTGGGTTCATATATAATTTCGAGCGAAAATTTCTCTATGATCTTATTAAGAGGCAATTTAGCTGTATTTTCCATAAAGCGAACAACCTTCCTTTCATGCCGCCGCAATACGCCACACGGCAAACAAAATATCTTATCAGTATTATAGCACATTTTTTTCTTTATTTCAATATCAATTTGGTGAATATTATATAAGAATTAACCAATAAATCACGAAAAAAAGAGCTCATTTTTAAGAAATTTGAAAAAATCCAAAAAATTCGTTCAAATCACTTGCAAAACATTAAAAAGTGTGTTATAATATTTGACGATATTTGTTTAATGCTGTACAGGAGGTGTTAGTAATGGCAAAATGCGATATTTGCGGTAAGGGCGTAAGCTTTGGTATAAAGGTTTCGCACTCGCACAGACGTTCAAACAGAACATGGAAACCGAACGTAAAGAGAATCAAGGCGATAGTAAACGGAACTCCGAAAACAGTTCACGTATGCACACGTTGCCTTCGTTCAGGAAAGGTACAGCGCGCTGTCTGATGCGTGCCAAACAGCTTGCGGTTGCGGGCTGTTTTTTTCATGCTCAAATACTTTCAGTGTATAATTGTTACAAAAAAGTTATGTGTATTTTACATTTTACCGACAATGTATAAAAAAATAAAAATTGTTTTGCAATTTGGTTTTTAATATGTTATAATAAGCAATAGGGCGCTATGCGCCGTTAAGCACAATATTAGGGTATAATTTGTTTTACATATAGACGGTATTTGGATCAGAGATAAAATAGACAAAGGGGTGTGTTTTGTTGGAAAAGCTCTTGATCAGGGGTGGAAACCAGCTTCGCGGTGATGTTGTTATAAGCGGAGCAAAAAACGCGGCTGTTGCTATACTGCCGGCATGTCTTTTAGTTAAGGGCGTATGCAGGATAGAAAATCTGCCTGACATAAAAGACGTTAAGCTATTTTTAAGAATACTTGAGAACCTCAATGCTGAGGTAAACTATATAGATAAAAACACTGTTGAGATAGACTGCACAAACGTAAACTCATGGGAGCCTCAGGGCGATCTTACAAGACGTATGCGCGGTTCAAGCTATCTTATGGGCGCGCTTTTGGGAAGATTCCACAAATTCAAGGTGGATCCGCCCGGCGGCTGCGACTTTGGCACAAGACCCATAGATATGCACATAAAGTGCTTTGAGGCTATGGGAGCGCGTGTAGACGTATCCCGCGGTCTGCTCGTAGCAGATTCCGAGTCGCTCACAGGCGCGCAGATATTTTTTGATATCGTATCGGTCGGCGCGACCGTGAACGCTATTCTTGCCGCTGTACTTGCTGAGGGCACAACGATAATCGAAAGCGCGGCAAAGGAGCCGCATGTAGTTGATCTTGCCAACTTCTTGAACGCATGCGGCGCGCAGATACGCGGAGCCGGTACTGACACGATAAGGATAAAGGGCGTTGCGTCGCTCCACGGCGGCACATATGCTATTATCCCCGACCAGATCGAGGCAGGTACATTTATGATAGCCGCGGCGGCTACCCGCGGCGATGTGACGCTGCACAATGTTATACCGCGTCATCTTGAGATCATAGGCTCAAAGCTTGTAGAGGCAGGAGTAAAGGTGCAGTATATGACCGACAGCGTTCGCGTGTGGGTGGAGGATGACACAGTATTTAGACGCGTCAATTTTATTGCCCTGCCCTATCCCGGCTATCCAACCGATATGCAGCCTCAGCTTGTAACATTCCTAACCACGATCCCCGGAACAAGCACAGCAAGAGAGGGCGTATGGGAAAACAGATTCAGATATGTTGATCAGCTCAAGAGAATGGGCGCAAATATACGCGTTGAGGGCAAGCTCGCGATCATAGACGGAGTGGACAAGCTTATCGGCACCGATGTAAAGGCGACCGATCTAAGAGCCGGAGCGGCTATGATCATAGCCGGACTTATGGCAGAGGGAACGACTGAGATAAGGGACATATACCATATCGACAGAGGCTATGAGAACTTTGAAGAAAAATTCATAAAGCTCGGCGGCGATATTCAAAGGGTACAGGTAGTAACGGACGAATACCTTTGATTTTGCCTCGCAAATACGCATGAATAAAGGAAGGTATCGCAATGATTGAAATGTACTCACTTATAAGCGGATCATCAGGAAATTCCACGCTTATAACCGACGGCAGAACAAGCCTGCTTGTAGACTGCGGGACCTCGGGCAAGCGTATCTTTGCCGCTCTTGAGGAGACAGGCGCAAAGCCCGCTGATATCGACGCTCTGCTTGTCACACACGAGCATTCCGATCATACAAAAGGCGTCGGCATAGTCGCACGCAGGCTCGGCATTCCGATATACGCTACCTCCGGCACGCATAAAAACATGGAGATCGGCGCTGTTGACGATTCACAGATAAAAATAATAAGCTCCGATTCCCCGTTTTGCATAGGCAGCATAGATATTACCCCGTTTGAGATACCGCATGACGCGGCAGAGCCATGCGGATACTGTTTTTCAGATGGTTCAGACAAAGTGGCTGTCGCAACGGACATAGGACATATGAACGATTATCTTATGGAGCATCTGAGCGGCTGCTCCGGTATACTGCTTGAATCAAATCACGATGTGGACATGCTGCGCTACGGCGAGTATCCGTATATGCTCAAAAAGCGTATCCTCGGGGATCTTGGTCATCTTTCAAACGCCAGCGCGGCACATACAGCGCTGGAGCTTGTAAAGCGCGGAACAAAGCATATAATGCTCGGTCATTTGAGCGACAAGAATAATCTTCCTGAAATAGCCCGGATGGAAACCTACAACTTCCTCACCGACAACGGCGTTAAAATAGGCTGTGACGTTACGTTGCAGGTGGCAGAGCGTTTCAACGTTACCGCATTCGCGAGATAAACGATATGAGGGTCACGATAATAGGCGTAGGAAAGATAAAAGAACGCTTTTTTACAGACGCCATAAAGGAATACGCGAAGCGGCTTGGACGCTTCACCGATTTTGAGATAATTGAGATACCTGACGAGAGCATACCCGAAAACGCCTCCGATAAGGAAAAAGAGGATATAAAGACGAGAGAGGGCAGAAAAATACTGTCCCGCATAAAGCCTCAGAGCTATATCATATCGCTCTGCATAGAGGGAAAGCAGTTCAGCAGCGAGGAGCTGGCTCAGAAATTGCAGGATATATGTATGGGCACGAGCAGGATAGTGTTTATAATAGGCGGCTCACTCGGGCTTTCGGACGAGGTAAAGAGCGCCTCGGCGCTCAGGCTTTCTTTTGGGAAAATGACGCTGCCGCATCAGCTGATGCGCGTAGTGCTTACAGAACAGATCTACCGCGCGTTTATGATAAACAGCGGATCGAGCTATCACAAATAAAAACATGGCTGCTGCAAACTCAGCGGGTTTGCAGCAGCCTTATTTTTATTCTATAACAAATTTAAACTCTAACGACAGTGCGGGTTCTCTCAGCGTCAGGTCTATAAAATACGCTGTTTTGTCACAGCAGGAATGATCCTTGTATCTCTCCTCAGATACGGCGCATTCCAGAAGCACGCTGTTATATATCAGCCTCCTGCCGCCAATAATGACCGCGCCCTCCTCAATAACAGGTCTTATAAAGCTCACAAACCGTTCCGTTAAGCTCTCAGGCATCTCGCTGAACCTGTATCGGTCGCGTATAATAACAGCTTTGTCAGAGCATTCAAACCGCCTTTGCAGGCTTTTGATCCCGCATTCCGGATACGCGCCCGAAAGCTCCGCTTCAAAGCTCCCACCGCTGCAGCTTATCACACTGCCGGTATATTCTGCTCCCGCCTCCTGATACCTCCCGTTTATTATCGGCACACTGTGCCCTCTTGAGGAGTTGTTGAGTATCCTATAGCGGCGCGCCCCGAAATAGTCAGCGGTATATTCGCCGCTGCCCAGCTCGCAGAGCAGCTCATCTCCGTCAAAGCACAGCATAAAGCTGCCTATATCATTATGATTGTGCGGCTCGTTATTGCCGCCGCATTTTGCGGCAAGGGAATAACGCGTCCCTTTATATATGTACCACTGCGCATCGCTGAAATATACGTTTCCGTTTTGCTCATCTCCTCCGCCCTCAAGCTCTGAGGTGTAAAAGAAATCGCGTATAAGACCCGCCCATCTGTAGCAGGGATCATCGCCGAACATTATCATAGATGACTTTGGCGGAACATATATGTCCCCATACTTTCCGCGCAGAAAATGCGAAAGACTGAGCCGGTGACGGTATTTTTTGTCGCAGTCCGAAAAGCAGACAGTGTTATTCTCATCAAGCATTGCGTGCTGCTGAAATTCCGCTATCCTCTTGACCTTCGCTCCGGAAAACAGGTTTATCCTGCCGGAGGTGTATTCGCAGAGAATATCGGCAAACCATACAAAATACCCGAACCCATACAGCCAGTAACCGGCTCCCTCGCGGCAGCAGCCGTCATTTCCGTATCCGGAAAGAAAGCTTTTCATTGTGCTGATGAGCCTTTCCTCAACCTCTGAAAATTCCTCCTCTGCCATATATATAAAGCATGTGCCAACACAGCCTCCGCATACGGCTGCCCAGTTCATATCAGACACTTCCCACCAGCTGCGCTTTTTCAGATACGGCTGTATGATACGCCGCCTCACCTCGCTCGCTATCCTCTCGCGAACGCGTTCAGAAAGCTCAGTGCAGACAGAATATATCTCGCTCAATGTCGCGCCCGTTTCAGCCGCAAAAAGATCTATGCTGCTGCTCTGCTCGCTGCAGGTCTGCGAGCTGCTCAGATGCGCCGGCAGCGCCCAGCTGTATTCATCACACACCGCCCACACAGTATCCTCAAGAGCGTATCTGTATTTTTTATCACGCGTTATTATATACATAACCGCAAGGCTTGATAGTCTGCCGCGCCTGTCAAAATACACGCGCTCGTATTCTTTGCGGCTTCCCGTTTCAAAATATCTGCCAAAATCACTCCAAGGCAGACATTTTAGCGGCGTTTCAATATATTTGTCCGCCGCTTTACGTACACGTTCTATCATGTCCGAGTAATACGGCGCATTTTTTATATATTCACGTTTTTCCTCAATCAAATCTCTAAGCATAATACGCTCCCGTAAACTTAACAGGGAGACGCCGCATTTGCGGTATCCCCCCGTATTTGTTCAGCTGCACGCAAACACAATGCGCTCACTGTCCTTTTCCGGCGCGCTATAGCTCAGCTCGCCGTAAACCTCTATTTTTTCAAATCCGGCGCCGCGCAGCATATATTTAAGCTGTTCAATAGAATAGCCTCGCTGCAGGTGACGCTCCTCAAACCTTTCATAAAGACCGCCGCCGCGCTCAATAAAGAAATTCAGCAGCATATCCGATATATTATACCTTTCAATATACCTGTTCTGCCACGAATAAAAAACATCGTATTCGGAATGGATATATGTTTCATTGCCAAGTATACTGCTGAGCTTATAACGGGTGCTGACATCAAATATAAACACGCCGTTTTCCTCAAGACTGCGTCTTACATTTTCAAACGTGCGCTTTACCGCCGCCGGGTCTATAAGATAATTTATCCCGTCTATCATACACAGAAACGCCCCGTATCTGCGCGCGCTCCTGAACCTTGACATATCGCTCCTTATAAGATGCGCTCCGCGCAGCTTTTTGGCAGCCAGCCTGAGCATATCAGAGCTTATATCCAAGCCTGTCACATCATAGCCGCGCTCAGCGAGCCGCGCTGTTATGTTTCCCGTGCCGCAGGCAAGCTCGCATATAGTGTCAGGCTCGCAGCCGTTAAGATGAAGAAGATTTTCTATATAATCGCACCATGAATCATAATCGACGTCCTCGTGCATGAGCGAATCATATATTTCGGCAAATTTTCCGTACTGCGCCATTATCTCAGCTCCGCGTTAAGCTCCTTACCGAGCAGCTTTACTATCTTAGCATGGAGATTGTCAGCCTCCTCACCTGTCAGGCTCCTGTCAGGCGCCTTGAACTCAGCCTTATACATAACGCTCTTCTTATCTGCCGGTATCTGCTCGCCGGTATATACATCAGAAAGCTCTAAGCTTGTGAGCAGCTTTCCGCCCGCCTTTTTCATTACCTTTTCTATCTCAGCCACAGGCGTTTTCCTGTCCACAACGATCGAGAAATCTCTTGTCACTGCCGGGAACTTTGTGAGCGGAACAAACTTTACATTGTGATCTGCCGCTGTGAACAATGCGTCAAAATCAAGCTCGCCTATATATGCCTTTGTTCCTATCTCAAACGCGCGCAGCACAGCCGGATGCACCTCGCCTATTATACCTATCTCTTTATTTCCGGCTACGATCCTTGCGGTACGTCCGGGGTGGTACACAGGATCGTCATTTACTGGGATAAACTCAACATCTGCTATGTGCAGGCGCGTGAATATCTCCTCGCATATTCCCTTTATGTCATAGAAATCCACGCCGCCGTACATTCCGAGCATAAGCTTCTGCGGCTCGTCAGGCAGCTGTCCCGGAGCGTTCGGGATATATATCTTGCCAAGCTCAAACAGCTTAGCGCTCTTGTTTCTGTAATTATAATTACGCGAAAGAGTTTCAAGCATACTTCCCGCCATTGTGGTCCTCATTATAGAGGTGTCCTCGCCGAGCGGATTGCCTATCCTTACGTAATTGCGCAGAGGCGAACCTGCCGGAATACCGAGCTTGTCAAGAATAGCCGGGCTCTGGAATGTGTATGTGTATATCTCGTACATTCCCTGAGATGTGAGCACCTGATTGATCTTGTCAGCCGTAAGCTGCTCAGGAGTTTTTGAGCCTATGGTTGTTTCGCCTCTCAAAAGCGATGTTGGGATAACATCATAGCCGTAGAAGCGCGCAATCTCCTCCGCAATGTCTGCCTCCGCCTGAAGATCCGGTCTGAACGACGGCGGAACAAGAGTCATTGTCTCTGTATCCACTTTTACCTCAAGGCTTTCAAGGATCTTTATCATATCATCAGCGCTGATGTCTGTGCCGAGGAAGCTGTTTATCTTTTCCGGACGGAACGCGATTACCGTTTCACCCTCAACATTTCCCATAGCGTCTATCATGCCTGATACGATCTCACCACAGCCAAGCATTTCAACAAGCTGGCAGGCTCTTTCTATAGCCGGCACAGTGTTGTTATAGTCAAGTCCCTTTTCGTATCTTGAGGAAGCCTCGGTTCTGAGTCCCACTCTCTGCGCTGTGAGACGTACCGAAGCAGCGTCAAACATTGCCGACTCAAATACGACAGTCGTTGTATCCGGCTTTATTTCGGAATTGAATCCACCCATAACGCCTGCCACAGCTATTGCTCTTTCAGCGTCAGATATTACGAGATCATCTGCTGTAAGCGTTCTGTCCTGTCCGTCAAGAGTTTTTATTACCTCGTTTTCCTCAGCACGGCGGATACATATCTTTCCGCCTGCAATATCGCGTATATCAAACGCGTGCATCGGCTGACCATACTCAAGCAGAACATAGTTTGTTATATCAACTATGTTGTTTATAGCTCTTACTCCACATGCCTCAAGACGCTCGCGCATCCATTTCGGTGACGGACCTATCTTTACATTCTTTACAACTCTTGAATTATATCTCTTACACTTGTCCTTGTCGAGTATCTCCACCGAAACAAGCTCGTTTATATCTCCGCCCTGCTCTGTGAAGCTTATCTCTGGAACGGTGAACGGCTTTCCGAATGAAACAGCTGTTTCACGCGCAAGACCGATTATTGAGAAACAATCCGGTCTGTTTGAGGTTATCTCAAATTCAACAACATTTTCATTAAGTCCGAAAAGCTCCTTTACATCGCTGCCGATCTCTGCATTCTCGTCAAGAACGAGTATGCCATATTCAGGCTCATATCCCAAACGCGACGGCTCAAGACCAAGCTCCTCGTGCGAGCATATCATTCCGTTTGAAAGCACGCCTCTGAGCTTTCCCTTTTTTATCTTAACTCCGCCGGGCAGCTGCGCGCCGTTAAGAGCCACCGGCACTTTCTGTCCTGCCGCTACGTTCGGAGCGCCGCAGACTATCTGCAAGGGCTCGCCCTCGCCTACATCTACCATACATACGTGAAGATGGTCGCTGTCCGGGTGCATCTCGCACGAAAGCACCTTGCCGACTACTACCTTGTCTATTTCCTTGCCGAGATATTCAACTCCCTCGACCTTGGAGCCTGTCATTGTAAGCTTATCCGCATATTCCTTCGGTGAAATACCGCTGATGTCGGTATAGTCCGAAAGCCAGCTCATAGGTAATTTCATTTTGAATCTATCCTTTCATCTGATACATACGGCTCAACGCTGCTGAGCCATTTGTTGATCTGTTTTCTGTTTTTCAATATATATACACGCTTGTTCTGCTCCTGCGCTACCCGCACCGCATCGATATACCGCGATCTTTTTCTGCGCCCATCGTAAAGCACCCATCTGATAAACTCAAGATCAAGCTTTTCATTGCAGCCCTCGCCCATATCAGGTCTGGTTCTGCCGCGGTGTTTCAGGTATCTGTGCACAACATTTTTAAGGCATGTAATCCTGTTCACATCAATAAACACAAGCGTGTCGCACTGCTCCATGCGCTCATGCCAGAGCACACGCGCATAATTCCCCTCAATGATCCATCTGTCATTTTTCATATATTCAGCCACAATGCCGCGCTCATTATCGCGGGTATTTTCGACCCAGCCCGGCAGCCAGTGTATCGAATCGAAATGCAAAGGCTCTATACCCAGCTTTCTTCCCAGCTCCGTAGCTGTCGTTGACTTTCCGCCGCCCGAAAAACCGATGATCATTATCCTTTCCATCAGAACTGATCGAGGAATCTCAGATCGTTCTCAAAGAAGAGTCTGAGGTCGTTTATATCATATTTTCCCATAGCTATTCGCTCAAGACCTACTCCGAACGCAAAGCCTGAGTATTCCTCCGGATCTATTCCGCAGTTTGCAAGCACCTTAGGATGCACCATGCCGCAGCCGAGTATCTCGATCCAGCCCTCGCCCTTGCATACGCTGCAGCCCTTGCCGCCGCAGTTGAAGCAGCTTATATCCATTTCAGCCGACGGCTCTGTGAACGGGAAATGATGCGGTCTGAAACGCACGCGTGTGCTGTCGCCGTAAAGCGATTTTACGAACATCTCAAGCGTGCCCTTAAGATCCGCCATTGTAACGTCCTTATCTACAACAAGACCCTCTATCTGATGGAATACCGGCGAATGTGTGGCGTCAACAGTATCACTTCTGTATACCTTGCCCGGAGCTATTATCCTTATCGGCGGCTTTGTCTTTTCCATAACGCGCACCTGTATAGGCGAGGTCTGCGTTCTGAGGACTATATTATCCTCAATATAGAATGTGTCCTGCGTATCGCGCGCCGGATGGTTCTTCGGGATATTGAGCGCCTCAAAATTATAATAATCGTACTCTACCTCCGGTCCCTCTGCTATTGAGAAGCCCATGCCGATGAATATTCTCTTTATCTCGTCCATTACCTGTGTGAGCGGATGCAGCTTGCCCTCGCTGTTCTTTCTGCCCGGCATTGTAACATCTATCACTTCTTCCTTGAGCTTTTCAGCCTCAAGCTCCGCCTGCAAAGCAGCCTTTCTCGATTCAAGCTCAGTCTCGAGCTTCTGTCTTATTTCATTTGCAAGCGCGCCTATTACCGGGCGTTCCTCCTTTGAAAGCTTGCCCATACCCTTTAGAACGGCAGTAAGCTCTCCCTTTTTGCCCATATACTTGATACGGATACCCTCAAGCTGCTCCATTGAGCCGGCAGAATTAAGCTCGGCCTCTGCCGCAGTCCTGATCTGCTCTAATTTTTCCTTCATTTCAAAACTTCCTTTCGTTGAACTACCAAAACTCATACCGATGCACGCGGAAAGCAAAAAACGCTCCGTCCCCAAAAGGGACGAAGCGTAAACCTCCGCGGTACCACCCTGCTTCCGGAAAACTCCGGCGCTCTTTATAGCGTATAACGGCGCGACCCGATGCCGGCTACTCTGCATATGATTTGACCGACACAGCTCCAAGATGAAATTTCATATACACGCTTACCGCGGCGGCTCACAGCTCAATAACCTCCGCTCTCTTATGGCGCAATGTACACTACTTTGTCTTTTCACAGCATTTCTATTCAATTAAATGACATTATACCACACAATTCCCTGTTTGTCAATACCGCAAAATGACGATTTTATACCTGAAAGCAAGCATTAATATCACAATACATACTGCAAATATCAAAGACTGCCGCA
>CALXSS010000079.1 GCA_944391225.1 uncultured Clostridia bacterium | reverse complement strand
CTTCAGTGATCGCCGCGCTGTCATCGCCCGGCATATGATTTTCTGTCACCTCAACGCCGTATGCGGCAAGCTTGCGCGCCAAAGCCGGCGTGAATTTATCCTCAATAAGCCCGTTCTTTATCTCGCCGCCTGTTGTAACTACTGCCGCGCGTTTTATCTCATACGGCAACAGCGAAAGGATCGGTCTTTCGCTTACCGCGCGCGCTCTCTCCATAAGCTCCTTTTTGACCGCAAGAGGTATAACGCGCATACCGCAGAGCCGCTCGCCCTTTTTTACAGGCGTATTGCCATGCAGTGTCGCCGCGCATATATTTCCCAGAGAATTGAGCGCGTAGAGCGCGTCAGAATCGACTTTGAAAAGTCCGTCATATTCGGCGCGCAGCTCTATTTTTCCCTCGCTCGGCTCGCTCGCGCTCATGCCTCCGCCGCGGCATAGCTCACAGAGTATATTTGCCGCGTCATTCTCATGCAGCATACTTTCATCACTCTCCCAGACAAAAAGATGCTCCTTGCCAAGCGAAAGCAGGACGGGAATATCCTCCTCGCGTACTATATGCCCTTTTTTGAACCTTGCCCCCTTGAACTCACCCGGAATTATCTGTGTTATATCATGACAGAGTATGTGCCCTGCCGCCTCGACCGTTTTTATCTCTTTCATAGCTCCTCCACCTCAAACAAAACATCTATCTCACCGCCGCAGAGCGCGTCCTCTGTGACAGACGAATACGTGCGCATACCCGGCGCCTCACAGCCTTTGAGGATAGCGCGCGCATCGCTAAGAACATCAGCCTCCCATTTACCGCCGCCTACAGTGCCTATCACTCCGTCAGCGCTGACAAATATATACGCGCCCTTTCCCCGCGGCGCGCTGCCGCGTTTTTCTGTTATTACCGCGCATACCACTCTGCCGCGCATTTTCATAAGCCTTTCCCTGTCGCCGCTCTCAAGCCTGTACTCCGGTCTGTGAGCCGCGGCTGTTTTTATTATCTCTGCCGTTATGCTGACAGCTATCTCTTTCGGAGTCTCGGACGCTATGTCTATACCGATAGGCGCATGGACCTCTTTGAGCTCCTCCTCTGAGAGACCCTCGCCGCGCAGCGTGTCCATACACGCCTTTACCTTCCGCCTGCTGCCTATCATGCCGATATATGCGTAATCCTTTCTGAGCGCCATGCGCAGACACTCCGTATCATGGCTGTGTTCCGGTGTAACTATAACGTAATACAGACCCGGCTTTTCTATTCCGCTTAGCATCGCCGCATAATCGCCGCGCAGTATCTCCGAGTGAGGGAACCGCTCCGCGCCAGACAGCTCTGCCCTGCTCTCTATGACCGTTGTTTTCCAGCCCATAAACGCGCAGAGCTTTTCAAGCTCGTACGCCACATGCCCTCCGCCGCAGATAACTATTTCAGCCGTGCCGCCCTCAAGCAGCCTGTTTATAATGCCCATGCCCTCACGTCCTCTTTCCTTATGCTCTACTGTGATTATAGCACATACTAAAAGCTTTTTCAAGGACACGATAAGCCAAAAAATATATTTTTTCACACCTGTATCATTCCCGATCTACAGCGCAGCTGAGCCATTTTTCGTCCGTAACGCAAGTATTTCCAGAAAATGTATTTTGTCCGGTTTTGCATTTTCAGCTCCCGCTCAGGGCATTATCGAGGACAGGAAATATTTTATAAGCCCTGACAGCTCAGCCGCTTTGCCACGCGCTGCTCAGCCATGTATAACTCAGCCATGTACGGCTCAGCCGTATACGGTCCAGCCATACACGGCTCCACCGTGTACGGAAAAACCATACCCGGTACATATACAGCGGCTCTAACCCACTATATTTCATGAAAAATAACAGTTTCAAAAATATTAGTTTATAAAAATATTATATATTAAAAATAATAAATATAATATATAAATAATACAGCCAAAACCGCGCATTTTGCCAAACGACCGGCAGCGCATTTCGCAGGCATGATACGGCTTTTAAATATATCTACATTTCCGCGCCGGATACATTCCGCAAAACGCCCCTATCCTCCCGAAAAAAGTTGTCCGTCCTCTTTATGTCACAATAGTTCAAAACCTCTTGACACGCTGTCCATGCGGTGATACAATACAGCCATAAGGCGCGCCGCCCCTGCTCTGCCCCATCCGCGCGCATATTTCTGTTTCTGCGCTCCGCGATATTTCCCCGTATTTTTAAAATGCGCGTTTGACAATTATTAGCGCGTATGGTATAATTATCATAACTGACAAAGTGTGTGAAAACTGATAGGAGGCCGCTGAAAATGACTGACCGCTTCGGCAGAAAAATCGAATACCTGCGCCTTTCGGTAACGGAACGCTGTGATCTCAGCTGCGTTTACTGCAGACCGGAAGCAGCCGCTCACAGCTGCGCTGATCCTGATAAAAGATCGCTTGTAAGCATATGCCGCGCCGCGGCAGGACTTGGCATAAGACTGATGCGTATTACAGGCGGAGAACCGCTCACAAGGAACGACTGCCCGGAGCTTGTAAGAGAGATAAAAGCTATAAACGGCATAGAGCGCGTGTACCTTACTACGAACGGAACAAGGCTGGAGCAGAACGCCAAGGCTCTTTTCGACGCCGGAACAGACGGCATAAACATAAGCCTCGACACGGCGGACAGAGAAGAATACAGGAGCATTACGCGCCATGACAGGCTTGAGGCTGTGAACAGAGGGATAGACGAGGCGTACAGGCTCGGGATAGAGCTAAAGCTGAACTGTGTGGTCACCGGCAGCACAAACGAAAAAACCATAGACGGGCTTTTGAGCTATCCCAAATACAGAAATATTGACCTGAGGTTTATAGAGCTCATGCCGATAGGCGGAGGAAGGGACGGCAAAACCATCTCAAATACTGAGCTGCTCGAAATGATACGCGATAAGGTACAGCTTAAAAAATGCAGCTATAAAAGCAGCGGTCCGGCTGTATATTACAGCTCGCCGGAGCTAAAGGGGCGGATAGGGTTTATAAGCGCTATGAGCCACAGCTTCTGTTCAGAATGCAACAGACTGCGTGTTACATCAGACGGGATATTAAAGCCCTGCCTTTGCTACAGCTCCGACATTAGCCTTAAGGGCATCACGGACAGCCCCGACAGGCTGAGGAACGCGTTTTTGCTCGCGGCGGAGCTTAAGCCGCTCTCACACTGCTTTAACAGTGAAACGGATATAACCGAAAGGCTCACAATGGACATGATAGGAGGCTGAAAATGGCACAGGATATAATATTCTGCAAAACAGGCGGGTGCGGCGCAAAGCTGGGCGCGGGAATGCTTTCAAGAATACTCGGGATGCTGCCGCAGCAGGAGGACGAAAAACTGCTTGTAGGCTTTAAGGGTCACGATGACGCGGCGGTATACAAGATCTCGGAGGATACCGCGATAGTATCGACGCTCGACTTTTTTCCGCCGATGGTGGAGGATCCGTACACGTTCGGGCAGATAGCGGCAGCAAACGCCCTTTCGGACATATACGCCATGGGCGGAAAGCCGATAACTGCGCTCAATATAGTCTGCTTTCCCGAGAGCATGGACATGAACATACTCGGCAGGATACTCCAGGGCGGCTGCGACAAGGTAAACGAGGCAGGCGCGCTGCTCTGCGGCGGGCACTCCATTTCGGACAGCGACATAAAATACGGACTGAGCGTTACGGGGACAATAGACCCTGAGCGTGTGCTGCGCAACAACACCTGTCGTCCAGGCGACAGACTTATACTTTCAAAGCCGCTGGGAGTTGGCATAATAAACGCCGCGGCAAGAGCCGGAGCGGCATCAAAGGAGCAGCTTGACGCGGCAGTGGAGCAGATGACAAAGCTCAACAAATACGCCGCGCAGATACTTGAGGGCTTTGAGGTGCACGCCTGCACAGATGTAACGGGTTTCGGACTGCTTGGTCATCTCAAGGAAATGCTTGGCGGAGAGATCGGCGCGGAGGTGGAGTTTAAAAATATCCAAACTCTGCCCGGAGTATACGAGCTTGCTGCTGATTTCATGATAACCGGTGCGGGTCAGAAAAACAGGCATTTCGCAGGCGAAACAGTTGAATTTCTGACAGACGATTACGCGGCTGAGGAGGTGCTGTTTGATCCGCAGACCTCGGGAGGACTGCTCGCGGCCGCAGCGCCGCAGGACGCTGACAGGATCATTTCAGAGCTGAAAGCTCAGGGACATATATGCTCGCTGGTCGGAACAGTTACCGGCGGAAACAGGATCAGGGTCAGATGATACGCAAAACGGAGCTGTCAGGATAAGACATATAACACAAATTACGGCTGATGATCCGGCAAGATAGGAGGGACATTAAATGATAAAGGTGAACGCGGTGGGCGACCAGTGCCCTATACCGATAGTAAAGACAAAGGAGGCTATAAAGCAGCTTGGCGGCAGCGGTGTTGTTGAGACCTCTGTCGATAACGAGATAGCAGTTGAAAATCTGCGCAAGTTCGCTGCGCACAGCGGATACGGCTTTGAATCGACGCAGGACGGGGCGGTCTACACAGTGACCATGACCGTGGGAGAAGCTCAGGAGGAATGCGCGCAGTGCGCCCCCGACTGCATAGAATACGGCACAGTAGTTGTAATATCCTCATCAGAGATGGGACAGGGCGATGAGAAGCTCGGCAAGGCGCTTATGAAGGGCTTTATATACGCCATATCAAAGGCGGATTCTCTGCCTGAAACAGTGCTGTTCTATAACGGAGGCGCTTTTCTTACCGCCGAGGGCTCCGACAGCCTCGAGGATATAAGGGCGATGGCAGAGGAGGGAGTAGAGATACTCACCTGCGGTACCTGCATAAACCATTACGGGCTCAGCGCCGAACCTCCGGTTGGCTCTGTTACGAATATGTACACCATAGCCGAAAAGATGACCGGAGCTAAAAAACTGATAAGACCATGAGAATAACGGAGCTGCACAGCGGCAGGAAGTTTTCATCGCTCAGTGACGCGCTCGGGCTTTGCGGCACGCCGATAGTTTCTGTTGTGGGCGCAGGAGGCAAAACAACTATAGTAAAGCAGCTCGCGGCAGAATTTAGGCGCGCGGCTATCACCACCACGACGCATATGTACAAGGAGTCGGAGCTTGCCAAAAGCGCGGCAGAGGTAATGGCGTCAGACGGGACGGTCTGGTTCGGGACGGACGAGGGCGCAAAAATTTCAGTGTCCCCATTTATAGACGATGTAAACGGGATACCGCTGCTTATCGAGGCTGACGGCTCAAAGCATATGCCTTTTAAAGTACCCGCTAAGCACGAGCCTGTAATATACCGCCGCTCCACGGCAGTTATAGGAGCGCTTGGGCTTGACGCCGTAGGCAGAACGCTTAAGGAGGCCGCATTCAGACCTGAGGACGCGGCGCGGTTTCTTGGCACGGATATACGCCACAGGATAAGCTGCGCCGACATGGCGGCTGTGATATGCAGTAAAGACGGATTGATGAAAGATCTGCGCGGAGAATATTATGTTCTGCTGACAAAGGCGGACAGCGAACAGCGCATGGGATACGCGCTCGATATAGCGCGCAGATGTAAAAATATAAGGATATACGCGGTGGATCTAAAATGAAAATACTTATAAAGGGCGCGGGTGATCTCGCGACAGGGATAGCAGTAAGGCTTTACATGGGCGGGCATACGATATGGATGACCGATACCGATATACCGACAGCAGTCAGAAGAACGGTTTCCTTTTCGCGCTGCATATACGAGGACAGAGCGGAGGTAGAGGGCATAACAGCAGTTTTTGCGCGCACATACAAAGACGGCAGAGCGGCATGGGAGCAGGGATATATCCCGGTGTTTGCAGACCCAAAAGCCGAAATAGCGTCAGAATACGCTCCCGACGTTATAGTTGACGCCATAATCGCAAAGCGGAATCTGGGCACAGCAATAAATGACGCGGGGCTTGTTATAGGCGTTGGACCCGGCTTTACAGCCGGCACAGACTGCCATGCTGTTATAGAAACGAAGCGCTGCCATGACCTTGGCAGAGTGATACGCACAGGCAGCGCAATACCAAACACAGGTATTCCCGGAAACATCGGCGGCTACACCGCTGAAAGGATAATACGCGCGGAGGCTGACGGAGAGTTCATGGCAATAAAGCATATAGGCGACAGAGCCGAAAAGGGCGATGCCGTTGCAGAAAGCGGCGGATGTTTTATATACGCCCGGCTGACCGGTGTAATTCGCGGCATGCTCCAGGACGGAGTGCCGGTACACAGGGGCATGAAATGCGGAGATATAGACCCGCGCTGCGAGCGTTCAAACTGCTTTACGGTATCAGACAAGGCGCGGGCAGTGGGCGGAGGAGTTTTAGAGGCGGTATCGGAATATGAACACAGGACTTATAATACTTGCCGCCGGTAACTCAGTCAGATTTTGCGGCAAAAAGCTGCTCCACCGCATAGGGGACAGAAAAATGTATGAATACGCGCTCGACACCGCTCAGCACACCGGACTTGACACAGCGGTGGTGACACAGTATCAGGAAATAGCCGAGGCCGCGCAGCGCCGCGGCTTTGCTGCTGTTATGAACCGCTTTCCCGAGCGCGGGATCTCGTATTCGGTCAGGCTTGGCACGGAGCATTTCAGGGATAAGGACGCGCTTATTTTTGCGGTATGCGATCAGCCGTATCTGAAGCCTGAAACTATACTCAGGCTCGCTGACGGGTTTGAACGCTCGCCGCTCACAATAGCGCGGCTTACTGACGGCACAAGACCGGGCAACCCGGTGATATTTGACAGGCGGTATATAAACGAGCTGCTTTCGCTCAGCGGCGACACGGGCGGAAAGGCGGTCATAAAAGCGCACCCTGACGAGGTGCTGTATATTTTAGCGGACAGCTCTGAGCTGACGGACATTGACACAAGCAGAGATATTAAAAGCTGAGAAAGGAAGTCTACAAATGAGCTTATTAAAAAAGACAGCTGCAATAACAGCAGCGGCAGCGATAGCGGCGAGCCTTGCAGGCTGCGGCGGAGAAAAAACCGAAACCACAGCTGAAATAAATGTATTCATAGCCGCAAGCCTTGCGAACGCTATGAACGAGATAGCGGAGGATTACAAGGCTGAGCATCCGGACGTAAGCATTGTTTACAATGCCGATTCCTCAGGAACGCTCCAGACACAGATAGAGGAGGGCGCGGAGTGTGATATATTCTTTTCCGCTGCCGAAAAGCAGATGAACGAGCTTGACGAGGGCGGATACATACAAGACGGCTCCATCACTCCCCTGCTCATGAACAAGGTAGTTCTTATAAAGCCTACAGGCGGCGAGACGGCTGTTACAGGCTTTGAAAATATAACCGATGCGAAAAACCTCGCGCTCGCGGGCGAAGATGTGCCGGTCGGCAGCTACGCGCGGGAAATATTTAAAAACATGGGCATTACCGACAGCGTTATGGCCATGGAAATAAACGAATGCGCGAACGTGACTGCTGTTTTGACCTCGGTTGCGGAGGGGGCAAACGAGGTAGGCATAGTTTACTCAACTGACGCGGCGTCTATGAAAGACAAGGTGGAGATAATAGCGGAGGCTCCGTCTGACGCTCTCACAACGCCTGTAATATATCCGGTGGGGCTTGTTATAAACGATAAGGCTGATGAGGCGCAGAGTTCTGCCGCCAAAGACTTCAAGGATCATCTCTGCGGCAGCGAGGCTCAGGCGGTATTTGCCGAATACGGCTTTGCGGTGAATAATGACTGAGTTTTTAGAGAATATAAACCTCAGTCCGCTTTTTATATCGCTCAGGACAGGAGTTATATCCATTATATTTGTATTTATTCTCGGACTTGCGGCGGCAGTGCTCGTTATGCGGCTGCCGCGGCGCGCAAAATGGATAATAGACTCGCTCCTGACCATGCCGCTCGTGCTGCCGCCAACGGTGGCAGGCTATCTGCTTTTGCTGCTGTTCAGCCTGCGCAGACCGTTAGGCGCGTTCCTTGACTCGAGCCTTGGCATAAGCTTTGTGCAGACCCCGGCAGGCTGTGTTCTCGCGGCCTCGGTAATAGCGTTTCCGCTCATGTACCGCAACGCGCGCGCCGCGTTTGAGCAGGTAGATGTAGATCTTTTATACGCCGGACGCACTCTCGGCATGAGCGAGACCTCTATAATACTGAAAATAGCCATACCTGAGGCGGCGCCCGGACTTTGCTCCGGCGGGATACTCGCATTCGCCCGCGCGATAGGCGAATACGGCGCGACATCGATGCTTGCCGGCAGCATACTCGGCAAAACGCGGACTATAGCAGTGGCAATAGCCTCGGAGGTATCGGCGGGCAATTACGGCGCGGCTGGCTTCTGGACGGTAATAATAGTTATTATAGCATTCGCGGTCATACTCAGCGTCAACCTTGTAACGGGACGGGGTATGAAGCAGTCTGTGAGGTGGTCGTGATGGCTGTGGATATAGCTATAAAAAAGCGGCTCGGCGATTTCACGCTTGACATAAAACTCTGCTCAGACAGTGCGCGGCTTGGCATACTCGGTACATCAGGCTGCGGCAAGAGCATGACGCTCAAATGTATAGCCGGCATAGAACGCCCCGACAGCGGACATATAATAGTAAACGGCAGAACGCTTTTCGATTCCGAAAAGCATATTGATCTCAAGCCGCAGAAACGGCGCGTGGGGTATCTGTTCCAGAGCTACGCTCTGTTCAGCACAATGACGGTGAAAAAAAACATCACAGCCGGAGCGCGCGGCAGCAGACGCGAAAAGCAAAAAAGAGCCGCGGAGCTTATGGAAAGCTTTGAGCTTACCGACTGCCGCAATAAGCTGCCGATGCAGCTTTCAGGCGGACAGCAGCAGCGCACGGCGCTCGCGCGGCTTATAGCCTCAGAGCCTGAAATCGTGCTGCTTGACGAGGCATTTTCCGCGCTTGACGCGCATTTAAAGGAGCGGCTGCAATATGAGGTGCTCGGCTTTTTAAAAAAATACTCTCTCCCGGCGGTGATAGTATCGCACGACCGCGACGAGATATACAAGCT
This sequence comes from uncultured Clostridia bacterium, assembly GCA_944391225.1. GTDB lineage: Bacteria > Bacillota > Clostridia > UBA1381 > UBA1381 > Ornithomonoglobus. The sequence continues at coordinate 2,550 of CALXSS010000079.1, read as the reverse complement.
GACCGATTCCGCCGCCGTCATAGACAGCGGCGCGGTCTGCGCATACGCCGACACTAAAACACTGTTTGAAAACCCCGGCGTCGCCACCGCTGCACGGATAACTGGCTGCAAGAACATATCGCCTGTGAAAAAGCTCGGCGAATACGAGCTGTTCGCCCTCGACTGGGGGCTCAGGCTCAGAACGGTACAGAGGATAGATGAAAGCATACGGTTTGTCGGGATACGCGCGCACGATATACAGGCGTTAAAGAGCGGGACTGAAAACTCTATCCCTGCCGATATAATAAGCGTTCTCGAGTCTCCGTTCGAGATAACCTATATAGCCATCACGCCCGGGGGCGGTCAGATATGGCGAAAGCTCTCGCGCGATGAAAGGATAGTTCCGCATACGGACGGATATTTATACCTGCCGCCCGAAAAACTTCTGCTTCTGAGATAATTTATATTGACTTGACGCGCGCGGCGGAGTATAATATACATTGCGGCGCGGAACGACCATGCCGTAATACATACACACAAAGGAAATCATGAGATGAAGAAAATACTTCTGAGAGCCGGGCTTATAGACGGACTGCCTATAGCCATGGGCTATTTTGCCGTTTCGTTCTCGTTCGGCATAGCCGCGGTAGCGGCGGGCATAGCTCCGATAGAGGCTCTGCTTATATCAATGACAAACCTGACCTCTGCCGGTCAATTTGCAGGCATAGGCATAATCGCTGCCGGAGGCTCATATTTTGAGATGGCTCTCTCGCAGCTCGTTATAAATATGCGGTATGCGCTGATGAGCATAGCTCTTTCACAAAAGCTTGACAAGACGTTCACGCGGCTGCATACGCTGATACTCGGTCACGCCGTAACTGATGAGATCTTCGCCGTGGCGGTGAGTCGGCCAAAAACGATACGCCCCATATACTTTGCGGGGCTTGCCGCGCTTCCGTACATAGGCTGGGCGCTCGGCACAGCGGCAGGCGCGTTTTTCGGCGCGCTGCTGCCGGAAACACTGCGCGCCGCGCTCTCCGTTTCGATATACGGCATGTTCATTGCCATAATCATACCGGCGGCGAAAAAGGAGCGGTCAGTCCTTATAGTAACGCTGATAGCCATAGCCATCAGCTGCTGTATATACTATATACCGCTGTTTGACGGCATAACAAGCGGATTTTCCGTTATAATCTGCGCTGTGGCAGCCTCAGCGGCAGGCGCGCTCATCTTCCCCGTTAAGGAGGAAAGCGAAAAATGAGAGCTGAATTTTTCATATACCTTGCCGTTATGTTCGCGGTCACATACGCTATACGCGTTCTGCCGCTCGCGCTCATCCGCAAGAAAATACAAAGCCGGTTCATGCGCTCGTTCCTCGCATACATACCCTACACCGTGCTCGGAGCTATGACATTCCCGGCTATATTCTATTCCGTTGACAATATTGCCGCCGCGGCAGCCGGAACGGCAGCCGCGCTCATACTCGCGTTCACGGGCAGAGGTCTGCTGATAGTCGCAGCCAGCGCGAGCGCGGCAGTGTACGCGGTAATGATGATCTCAAACTACCTGTTATAGGAGCTGATACAGATGCTTGATAAGGACACTATTCATATAGCTGAAACAGGCCTTCCGTTCTGGAACGACCTCACAGAGGAACAGCAGCGGATCATTTGCGAATCCGCCGTTATAAAGGACTATAGACAGGGCGACATGATACACCGCTCTGACGACGAGTGCCGCGGCGTGCTGCTCGTAATATCAGGGCAGCTGCGCGCATATATCCTTTCGGAGGACGGCAGAGAGGTAACGCTTTACAGGCTTTATAAAAATGATATTTGTGTTCTTTCAGCCTCCTGCGCGCTTGACGCTGTTGCGTTTGATGTGTTCATTGAGGCGGCGGAGAACTGCGCTCTGCTCATCATACCGTTATCAGAGTTCCGCCGGATAATGAATGAGAATATACGCGTGGAGCTGTTCACCTACAAGGAATCTGCCGAGCGGTTTTCAGACGTTATGTGGACGCTGCAGCAGATACTTTTCATGAGCGCGGACAGACGGCTTGCGCATTTTCTGTGGGATGAGAGCGTCAAGACAGGCTCGGACACCATAAGGCTCACACACGACAGGATAGCAAAATATATAGGCAGCGCGCGCGAGGTAGTCTCGCGGATGCTGAAATATTTCAGCGATGAGGGTATAGTTACGCTCTCGCGCGGCAGAATAGATATAAAGGACAGGAAAAAATTATCCGCCTATCTGTGACTCAGTCACAGAACAGGGGCGGATTTTTTAGTATAATTTATTTATAAAGTCTATGCAATTGTGAAACTACGTTTCTCAATTGATCTGGTTAAAGTAGGTTAAAAAAGTTCCATCCAATTGTATAAAATATGATTGGTTGAAACTTTTTTAACCCAAATTTCTGACGCACATTCAGCAATTTTGCAAAGCAAAATTCAGCCTTTGGCTGACCGCGCTTTCTTGCGCGGTGCACATCGTTCAGAAATTTATTAAATTCGAGGGTACACTCAGTAATTTTGCCGCTGCAAAATCAAGACCTTCGGTCTTGCC
>CALXSS010000078.1 GCA_944391225.1 uncultured Clostridia bacterium | reverse complement strand
GTGTTAAGTTTATACCTGTAATTTTCACTATGTCGAGGATTGTCAGATATTACCTACACAACTTTTTCCGCAGACCCGCGGGATATGTCCCTTTGTCTTACCACAAAAGGCATATCCCGTAACTTCTATTCATAACAATAATACAATCTCATCAAAGCGGCAATTGCCTGCTCCTTTGAACAATTATCCTGAGGCTTGAAATAAACTCCGTCACCGTACATTATATCTGAGCCTGCAATATTATATACACTGTCTTTTGCCCACTCTGAGATACTATCATCATCCTCGTATATAACATCAGCTCTCACCTGACTGATACTCCCGTATTCCATAACTCTGTTTATTATAACTGCAATTTCCTCTCTTGTAATATTATCATCAGGGGCAAATGTTTTTTCATCTCTGCCCTCAATCATCCCCATAGCTGCCAATACGTTTACAGATTCAAAGTCTGCATCCTCAAATCCCGATATTCCGTTTATACCGCTCGTATACCCTAAATGGTTAAAGATATTGTACAAAATATCGCAAAAATACTTTCTGTCAATTGTATCTGTAAAAATATCTCCATATGTTATGATCCCTTTGAAATTTGCATCGGTTATATAATCAATCGCCCAATCAGAACATGCGAGGATTCTAAAAGAATCGGAGGGGTGATATCCATGACCAATAGCACTGGCTTTCTTCTCGATTTGTTCTATTTCCATCAAAGGAATATATTTTTCACAAATTTCTTCATATATTTCCGAATCGGCAATATACAATTGATTGAAATTAAATGTATGATTTTTCAGACTTGAAATTGCAGAATAAGTATCTACAAGGAACATATTCGATACCGCATTGTCGTAGAAAGAAATAGAATACTTTATTAGCTGTTCGCTTTCTTCCTCCGTCACGGCAAGCGGAAATAACTCATTCAAAAAATCCATTATGATACTTTTATCGCTTGTTATATACTTGTAATCAGCAAACTGATAATAGTTGAAATTGTTATTATAATTTACAATCGGTTGTATGTCTAAGGTTTCAATATCTTCATATGATATATAATCTGAATAGTCAATATAATCCTGTGCAGAAACATTAGGCATACTATAAGCAGCGCAGCAAACCGCCGCTAATATATTTATAATTAATCGTTTCATCATTGACCTCCTAATCCAAGTTACAGATAATGCGTATCAGACTGTCAAAGCCATGAAAAGCTATGCTTCAATAATTCCTGTTCTTATATTTACGCACTGATGTTATCCCGTACTATTTTGAGATAACCACAGACCATCTAACCTGTTCAGCTTAAAGCATAATTTTCATATATTACAATTATACCATTTATATTGGATCAAGTCAACATTTAACATTCAAACTGATTGACAAAGATGTGCAGTCATGATACAATGGATATATAAATAAAACGATCAGGAGGTGTTTTTATGAAAAAGATTTATTCAGCGTTGATCTTTACAGGTATCATGTTTTCCTGCGCGACATCATATGCTGCTACAGGAGATATTGCAGGAAATATTTACACAACAGATATTCTTGCCACAGTGAACGGAGAACCTATAGAATCATACAATATCGGCGGAAAAACAGCTGTCATAGCGGAAGATCTTGCCGACAAGTATTATGGTTTCAGCTACACCTATGATGATTCGGCAAGAACGCTTATAGTGCGTACAGGCAGTGAAGTAGCGCCGAGGGACAGAGGGATAGAACGCGGAGAGGTAGGCGGCATAGCCGGAAATATTTACGAAACAGACATAAAGGTAATTTTCAACGGCAGTGAGGTTCCGGGCTATAACATAGGCGGAAGAACGGCAGTTGTTATAGAGGATCTTGGAACACCTGACGGAAGTAGTCCAAACGAGGACTATGGATACACAAAATATCTTTGCTCATTCACCTGGGACGCGAATACAAGAACTGTGGATCTGAGGACGCCGTATAACAACAGATCACTGCTGAGATATTCTATCTGTCAGTTTACGCGCGTATCGCAAAAGCTCAAATATACAGTTAACAACAATATTTTAAATGCGGAATACGATCCCAACATCAACTTCCCTTCCATTGAAATGTACGTTGACGAGATCGAAGCAGAGCAGTACATATTAAAGCCGCTGATATTTGAGCCGGACGGCGAAGAAGTCGGACTGATCTACAGTATTTTGAACGACGGATATATAACCACAAATACATGGTTTGACAGTGAAAAGCTCAATCCGCGGCTGGCTGCGCTTATACCGTCAGAAAAGCCGTCATATGATCAGGTAATAGAGCAGTTTACCGATGATGAGAAATACAGTGTTCTTGACAGAATAGAAACCGACAATTACACCTGTCTTATGGTGCTTGAAAAAGACAAAACAGACGATGCAAAAATTTTAGTAGTATCAGCCAGGAGATCAGGCGGCTATTGCATAGTATTCACCGGTGATCCCGAGGACGAGCGCAACGAAATAGAACTTACCGGTCCTGACACGATAACATATATAAGCGGTCCTACCGCTGCTCCGCACGGAACTTTTGCATACATAAGAACAGAATTACCGCTCAATATGTTCAGCTACGATTAAAACTCAAAACAGGGACGCAAAAATTATGCGTCCCTGTTTTATTAAAATACATCTATTACCTCAGCTCCGCTCCTTACGAATGCTATGAACTGATCAAGCTCCGCATGGGCGTCAACGAACTGTCCGCCGCTGTGTACCGATCTGTCTGTGGTGCGTATCCACTCGCCCTCGGGCAGATATACACGCCTGTCTTTTTCGCCCTGCTCTGTTATGGGCGCAAATATTATATCGTCGCCGAACATGTACTGTGTGCCAAGACTGTAGCATGTCTCATCATCGGGATAGTCGAAGAACATCGGTCGCATAAGCGGCGCGCCTGTTTCGGACGCCTTGTCCATATGCTCTGCTATATACGGTCTGAGCCTTTCGCGCAGCATTACAAGCTCCTTTAGTATCCCAAGATCTCTTTCGCCGAAGCTCCAAAGCTCGTTATCACCGCCTGTCGGCTCTATTATATCGCGCGTTCTGTCGTGTCCGTTGCGGCTGCCGTGTATGCGCAGCACAGGACAGAACACTCCGTACTGGAACCATCTCACAATAAGCTCGCGGAAATAGTCCGACTCTATATCGCCGCCGTAAAAGCCGCCTATATCTGTAGTCCACCATACTATGCCGCACATGCTCATATTCAGACCCGACTTGACCTGCATACGCAGACTTTCAAATGTGGACGGTATATCGCCCGACCATACGAGAGTTCCGAACCTCTGCGCTCCGGTGTACGCGCAGCGTGAGAGCGTTACTATATCGTCTCTGCCCATGCTCCTCATTCCGTCATAGACAAGCTTTGAATAATAGTACGGATATATGAGCGCGACCTCATCGCCGTTTCCGGCGTGCAGTATCAGGTTATCGAACTGCTCGGGATGTATTTCCGGTTCAGCCTCGTCAAACCAGAGCAGATCCACACCGTTATCTATATAGTTTTCCCTGAGCCTGTTCCACACAAACTCACGCGTGAGCGGATTTGTAGGGTCTATCTCCGCCTGAGGTCCGTAAAAGTCAAACACTCTGTTTGAGCCAGATCTTGTGCGTATTAGCATATTATTTTCAAGCATCTCGCGGTAGTTCTCGCTCTTTTCGTTTATTGTCGGCCACATGGAGACCATAAGCTTTATGCCCATTTCGTGCAGACGCTCCGCCATAGCCTTTGGGTCCTGCCAGTAACGCGGGTCATATTTATAGTCGCCCTGCTCCGTCCAATGGAAATAGTCTATAACGAGCACTGAAAGAGGGATACCAAGCTCCCTGTATTTTTCCGCTACTCTTAAAACCTCGTCCTGTGTTTCATATCTCAGGCGGCTCTGCCAGAAACCAAGCGCCCAGTCGGGCATCTTAGGCGCGTGCCCGGTAAGATCGGCTAAAATACTGCACGCCCTGCGCGGGTCTCCGCCTATTACGATATAATCTATCTGACGTGTGCTGTCGCTTGTCCAGCGCGTTCTGTTGTTGGCAAGCTCGCACACTCCGGTTGAGGGCAGATTCCACAAAAAGCCGTAGCCGAGCGATGAATACACATAGGGCACAGCGCATTTTGCGTTAACGTGTCTGAGGTCTATTGTGCAGCCCTTTAAGTCAAAGCAGTCTGTAGCCTCATGACCGAGACCATAAAAATGCTCGTTTTCGTTCGCTTCAAAGGTCACCCTCGCTTTCCAAAACCCGCTCGCGTTGTTCCTGTAATTGCGTATCTGTGCGTCAAAGGTCAGCTCGCTTTTTTCGCGCAGTATGAGCGCGCCGTTTCGGTAGAACTCAACTCTGCCGTTGCCATACAGCTTTGCAAGCATGGAGCCGTTTTTTATCTCTGCGCTGTTCTCGCCTATCGTTATATCCGCCTTTATCTTCTGCGGCATAAGAGTATAGTCGCGCTCCTCTATGGAGCAGTTTGCGGAGGACTGAAAACGCAGACAGTCCTCACCGCACGCCGACAGGCGCACAAGCTCGCCGGCATGTGAAAAATAAAGCATGTTGTCCTGTTCGTAAAATCTCACAGTGATCACCTCTCCTGTAAATGAAAATATATTGATTATCGTTTTGACCTGTGATATAATTATATCATACAATATCAGCCGTTGTCTAATATTCTGTTGACAAAGATTATAAATATATTGATATTCGCAGGTGATGAACAATGAACAACTACGAGACGGTAAAACACGGCACAGCCGATTTCCCTTTGGAGGTGCACACCATACATCAGGCGGACGGATTTTCACTCTATCCGCACATACACAAGGAATTTGAGCTGCTTGTCATAACGGAGGGCAGCGGGAAAATATTTATAGACGGCAAAGCGAACGAGCTAAGCGCGGGCGACGGGGTATTTATAAATTCGGGCGCGCTGCACATGGGCACGGGAGACGGAAAAGAATCCTGTTCGTTCTATGCGATAGTGTTTTCAGCCGAGATGTTCGGCAGGTTCGGCAACGATCTTATAATGAACAAATATGTTTCTCCCATAATAAACGGAAAGGTAATATTCCCCGCCCTGTTTCGGAGCGGCACAGACTGGCAAAAGCTTATTCTTATGAGCTGTGAAAAAATATCGGAGCTTTACAGAGAGCGCAAGCCCTGCTTTGAGCTGCGCATAAAGGAGCAGCTGCTCAGGATATGGAGCATATGCACAGAGCATGCGCGCAAGAGCGGTGAGCCTGACAGAGGGCTTGAAACGGTAAAAAAGGCGATAGAGTTCATGCAGCGCGAATACTCCTCGCCCCTCACACTGGAGGAAATATCAGCCCATGTAAGCATGAGCCGCGAGCATTTCTGCCGCTGCTTTTCAGCCATTATGAAGATGCCGCCGTTTGAATACCTGAACCTGCTGCGCATAGACAAGGGCTGCTGTCTGCTCAAGGAAACAGACCTGCCTATAAGCCGGATCGCCGAGCTTTGCGGGTTCAACAGCTTCAGCTACTTTTCCAAAAAATTTAAAAAGACGACAGGTAAAACACCTGCCGCCTACAGACGCGGAAATATATGATTCAGTAATTCAGATCTTTCTCACCGCGCGGCACGGATTGCCATATGCGAGAGTATCCGGCGGTATATCGCCTGTCACCACGCTTCCGGCGCCTATAACTGCTCTGTCACCTATAGAAACGCCCGGAAGTATTACCGCTCCGCCGCCAATCCATACATCATTTCCTATTGTTACCGGCGCAGTCTGTGTTACGCAGAACGAGAACCCCTCGTCCCGCTCCGCGTGCCTTTCAGCCGCTCTGACAGGATGAAAAGCTGTGTATATCTGAACATTCGGCGCTATCAGCGCGTTGTCTCCAACTCGTATTATGTTGTCGTCAAGAAACGTGCAATTCATATTGACCTCGCAGTTTTCTCCGAAAAAGATATTCTTACCGTAGTCAACAAAAAACGGCGGTGTTATCCATAGATTTTTCCCCCTGCCTCCAAGCAGTTCGGTAAGTATTCTGTCCTTTTCAGCAAGATCATCAGACGCCGTATTATTATAACCGCGCACAAGATCTTTTGCTTTGTGCCACATCGATATAAGCTCCGCATCACCGCAGTCATACATCATTCCGGCAAGCATTTTTTCACGTTCAGTCATTCCACATTCCTCACAAGCGCAAGCTCATCTATCTGCACCCATGTTCCGCCGGGCGCGTCTGAATAGAGTCCTATCCTGCATTTGCCGTCCTTTACCTCTATCTGGCTTGAAACGACTGTTTCTGTCCAGTCCTCTGACATGTTTTTTAAAGACACGCTGTATTCGTTTTCGCCGCTCTGCGCATAGAGTCTGCACACGTCCTGACCGCCGCTTGTGCGCACCCACGCCTTTAATGTGTACGTTCCGTCCGGCAGACCGTTGATGTCCTGATACAGCTCCGAAACGTAATCAGCCTCGTTCCCCTGCTGCCATACAAAGTTGCCGGCTTCGCGCTTTCCTTTAACATTCGCGCTCGCGTCACCGTCAAGGCTGTCGCGCACCTGCCAGCCGGCAGGGCTTTCGACCTCTACTCTGTCAGCCTCAAATTCGGGATTGCTTATGTAATTGTTGCCCTCGCCGACTTCCCATGTGCCCTTGTCAGCGTCAAGACGCCACTGGTGAAGATCGTTGAAATGCGGCTTGCCGTTCTCGTCCATCGTGAGCGGCACCCACTGGTTGTAACCCAGACCGTTCCCGGCAAAATCGCTCCATCTGTCGCCGCAGTATATTACAAGCTCGTTTTCGCTGCCATTTACAGTGACATAAAATCCCGCCTGTGAATTGTGCGCGTAGCCCTCTGCCGTGCCGGGCATAAGATACGGTACCTCCGGCGTATAGCTTCCAAGTATATTATCCGATTGCAGAACATAAACGCGCGAGGAGTTCCAGCCGTACAGATCAGAGCCGGTAAAGTAATAATTGCCGTTGTATTTGAACATGCAGTTACCCTCTATGCCCTTTTTATCCTTTATGGCAGTATCTCCGTTTACGTCTATATACTCTCCGTTCTCATCATGATAGACCTCGACTACCTTGTCGCTGTCTATATCAAGATAATCAGACTCGCGCAGCGGAGCGACATACAGATATTCCCTGCCCGATGTGCTTGAACAGATGATATATGGCTTTCCGTCATCGTCCACAAACACAGTCTGATCGCCCGTTGTGCCGTTTACTATGTAATCCACATCAGATATTACATGCTCAAATTTATACGGACCCTCCGGAGTGTCGCTCGTTGCGAACATGATACCGGGCGCGTACTGGGATATGAGCACATATTTTTTCGTATTCTCGTTATACGCAACGCCCATTCTGCCTACCCAGCCGGCTTCTTTCATGCCCTCTGTCTCGCGCGTCATTGGGTATCCCTCAAACTCCCAGTTTACAAGATCGGTCGACGAATAGCAGGTAAACGCTTCAAATGCCGCGTTTCCTGCCGCGCCGTTTTCAGGGTTTGCAGCATATACAGGACCCTCGGCGTATTTTATGCCGTACCAGTAGTATTTATCTCCGAATTTGAATATACCGCCGCCCTGTGAGTAAATATTATTTCCGTCAGTGTCCTTGTAAAACCTATCGTTCGTTATTGTGTTATCTGATGAATTTACTGTGACGCTGCACTGCGCGCTCAGTTTTCCGTCAGTCGTCTTAGCTGTTATGACAGCCGTGCCAACGCCTACGGCCGTCACCGCTCCGCCGTTTACCTCTGCGACCTCTGTATTACTGCTCTCCCATATAACGCTCTTATCGCTCGCGGTTTCGGGCAGAATCTCGGCTGTCAAAGAATATACGCTGTCAAGCTCCGGCAGCGTTATTTCCGCCGCGTTAAGAGAAATACTCTCCGCCGCTGTATACGGTATAACGCTTACCGTGCATTCGTCCTTTATCTCTCCGTTAGCCGCCATTATAACAGCCGTGCCAACGCCTACAGGCGTTACTATACCGTTTTGCGAAACAGCCACAACACTCTCATCTGAGCTTGTCCAGACCACATTTTTATCAAAAGCGTACAGCGGCTTTATCTGAGCGTCAAGCTCATAAGCCGCTCCGCCGACGCTCATTTCAATGCTGTTTTCCGATAAAGCGACCGACCTTACCGGTCCTATCGCGTGATCTTCATCAGCCGCGGTCTCCTCGCTGTAGACCGTTTCCTGTTCCCCTATCCGCTGCGGCGCGCCGCCTCCGAGCAGATAGCCTTTTACTGTATATTTTCCGTATCCCTGAACAGGACTGAATGTGCCCTTATCGCTGTCCTTTATGCAGCCTAAAAGCTCCCCGCCCTCATCATAAAGCGCGGCAATAAATACACCGTCCGTCCTGTACTCCACCTGATAACTGATCGCTCCGTCAGCGTCCACTCCCGTTTTAAGCTGTGATATGTACGAGCCTGACTCCTTTATGCTCACATCATCAGCAAACACGTCTATCTCGTCCCATGTTCCGAACGACAATACATAGTCCTGAGTAAGCGGGCTTTGGAACTCAAGCCGCACCTCCTGCCAGTCTGTGCCGACCGTCACCGTCTGTACGCTTACGCCATTTATCGCCGGCCATTCCTCCGCGCCGTCGTTAAAGCATATGTCTATACTGCATTCCTTTTCAGCTTTCAGATACATGCTCAGCTCATATGTAACTCCCTTTTCCATTGCCACACGCTGATACATAATACCCGCGTTCATTTTAACAGCTGATGAGCCGCTTTTCGCGTCATCTGTCCGTTCCGCGACACCCTCAGTATACCAGCCGCCGTACTCGGTGAACTTCCAGTTTCCCTCGCCCAAAAGCTCGCCCTCAAAGCCGCCGTCGGCTATAAGCTCCACCTCAGCCGCCAAAGCATGCGGCATGCACGCGGCAAGTATTGCAGCTATAATAAATACTTTTTTCATGCCTGACTCTCCTCTCAATATCTCTTGGGTATATTATACATGCTTTTTTCTGATTTGTCATTAGTTTTCACAAAAAAGGCTACAAAAATGCCGCCGAATAATCATTCAGTTTACACGCTCTCTCTAAAAGCCGGTAAAACCAGTCCCAAATAAAACCTAATATGCCCAGTCAATGATAAGTCCTTTACGTAAAACACCCCACCCTTGCTGTGGTTATAAATCTCGTCAGATTTTGTCAGCATAATTATTTTTTCCGGCTTTACTCTCACTATATCCTCATTGTACTTATTTTCTTTTTTAACAATATCATTTCTTGAAACAAGTACCACATATTCTGCTTGCTGCAACAAAGCGAAATCATCATTCACTTTCAAAAACGCAGGATTTATCCAATCATAAAGTATTATATCCCTGTCTGGTTCTATCTTCTGAACATCAGTACTGTTTTGTATGTAATATTCTGTTCCTTCTGTTACTGCCTGCCGGCGAATCAGCAAGCAATCGCTGTTGTAATTGCTGCTTGCAATATTAGCGTACTCTTTTTCCAAATCATTTGTATATGCAACATCACAGACCTTGACCATGTTTTCAACACATGCTACAGCTGCCACAATAGCGATAAGTATAAATACAATAACTAATTTTTTCATTAGATCCCCTTTCAACACCATTCTAACACGCCTGAAAATCCCTTATATTATTTCAGCAATCCAATAAAACCTCTTTTTTCTGATTTTGCTGTATTAAAGCTTTTCTATTGTTTATTATTTCATCCATATTATCAACCTCGCCGATAACATAATATATCAGCCTCCTGTTTTCATTGTTCCCTGCGATCCCGGCTAAATCTATCAGTATACCGTCAGCGCAATCCTTAAAAAAGCAATCTGAGTTTTTACTTATTTTATAATGCTGTCCAGTACATGAGCGCAACCTCATGTTTAAAATATCAAGAAACACATCGCGGCTCACACAGTACAGCTTGCAGAAATAGTCATCATCATGCCCCATATAAACGATACTGTTCCCAAGCCTGTTTATAAAGGGACTGTTCAGAGGTCTTTTCATATGACCGATAAACAGCATTTGAGCGATCTCATCATCTGTCAGCTCTCTGACATTTTCCATGTTATTACAGTCCAGAAAACACAGATCGCCGAATCTGTATTCTGATAAGTATTTATCTATATTTTCACTGCGGATTATTTCAAAATTATTTATACATTCGTCACCCAGATAGTCAGACTTGATCAGAACAATATCTTTGTTTAAAGCTCTGTATACATCAGACGCGGTTATTCCCATACAGATATACTCATGCTTTAACGGATTTGTTTTTATATGTATCACTTACTTTTCCTCCTGATTCTTCAGCAGACTCCAAAAGAGCTGTGTTTTCCATGCGCGTCATCCTCTTTCAACACAAATGCTGCGGTATAAAAAGTAATACTCAATAACAGTATACAATATTTTTCGCATTTTATCAATAGCAGCACAGAAAAACTAATAAAAAAACAGCCGCGCTAAAGCGAATACGCTGACGCACGGCCGTTTTTTTTGTCGCCGCATTTTCTGCAGATCATCTCTATCCTGCTTTATCCTTCGGAACGCGCAGAATTGTCTTGCGGTTTTTGCATACACCTATCATCATCGCCTTAGACAGCTCGTCAAAGCCATAGCCTCCCTGTATCAGCTGCTGCATTCTATAGCACAGCCTTTCAAAAAAACTCGCGATTATCCCGCCTACTGCGTGTTCAGGCAATCAGTCTGCCGACATCTGATGGCAGCTCCACGGTGAAGGTGGTCAGCTCATCTGTGCTCTCGACACTGATCGTTCCCTTATGCAGCTCTACAACCTTTTTAACGATTGCAAGACCTATACCGTTGCCCTCAGTCGAGTGCGACTCATCTGCCTCAATTAAAAAACGTCTCTCGTTATTGCCTGACAGTTCACAAATCCCGCCGTCATTTGTATAATAATACGCCCCATCATTATATACGCTCATAGAATTAACCTTTATTCTATCGTTAAAACTATTGACTATATAGTGCGCGCTGTTTAATTCAACATAACGCCATATTGCTGCAACTGACAGCAAAGCTATTACAATTATAAAAAGAATATTCTTAAATCTACGCATAGTTTATATCTCCGTAAAAACACGCAGCCGGTGTGTTACTGCTATTGATATAGCGCCTCCTTTAAAACATTTTTCAGCACAGATATGACTGTCTGATCAGCCTTAATATTGAATCCTAATTTGATATCATCGTAACAGCCGCCGATATTTCCGCTTAAAACTATATTCTCGTATCCGTTTGCAGACAGACTGAAATAGCTTTCCGATTCCATATCGGAAAGGCACACCTCGCCGCACAGCGAATCATAAAGACTTTTAAGCCCCTCATAAGCTGATCTTATGTTTTCAATATACAAAAAGAACCTGTGTCTGCCCTTGAAATTCTCATTCTCCACATACAGCATAAATACTGAACATTCATCATCGAATTTATACAGATATTCAAATGTGATCTTAGTGTTATTGTTCATGTATAATATATCATCATATTCCATAGCGCTCCCTCACTTATTATAAAGACCCGTGCACCTTCCACATTGATTATACCATACAGTCTGTCAGATGTAAACATATCAGTTCAAAAATGTCGGTTGTTCAGGCATGAACATTGACAACATATACACAATATGCTATAAT
>CALXSS010000077.1 GCA_944391225.1 uncultured Clostridia bacterium | reverse complement strand
GCTTGACAGACTTGACGCAGCCGGTATCGAGTATAGCTATGTACTGAACGATTCCGGTGATAATATATCATTTAAGATAATATTGATCTGATTTAATATGAGGTCGCTGTGCATTGAGTAGTCAATGTATGGCGGCTTCTTTTTGTTCACAGTTTATTAATATATTACTCTATTATTACACTTTTATCACAAAAGGCTGACGAGACTTGATTATTTTATGAAAATAAAGTATAATAATAATAGATAGGTATGTTATTTTGGAAAAATGTTACAATTACAAGTGGGTGATTACTTGAAAAAAGATTTGAATATACTGCTTGCGCTTATGCAGCTGGATATAGGCGGGGCAGAAACTCATGTTGTTGAGCTGGCTAAGGAGCTGAAGCGAAAGGGATTCAATCCTATAGTCACCTCTAATGGCGGAGTATATGTAAAGGAGCTTGAGGAGGCGGGAATAAAGCACTATTGTGTGCCCTTGCAGAACAAGAATCCGATAAACATGATAAAATCGGCGAAGATGCTCAAGCGGATCATAATAGATGAAAAAATTGACCTTGTTCATTCTCATGCGCGTATACCGTCGTTCATACTCGGCAAGCTGCATAAGAGGATGAAATTTCCGTTTGTTACAACAGCGCACTGGGTATTTACAACGCGGTATGGTCTTAAGTATATAACAGACTGGGGCGAAAAGACAGTAGCGGTATCAGAGGATATAAAAACATATCTGATGGACAATTACGGTGTGCCGGAAAGTGATATAAAGGTCACAATAAACGGCATAGATACCGACAAATTCTCGCCTGATACAGATACTTCAGAGATCAACAGGGAGCTTGGTATAAAGCCTGAGGATACAGTAATAGTATATGTCAGCCGTCTTGACGAGTCGAGGAGTCTTGTGGCAAAGCAGCTGCTTGAGGCTGTGCCGGAGATAGACAGCTTTACAGAAAACCTAAAAGTAGTGGTTGTAGGCGGCGGAGATGATTATGAAAATGTCAAGTCGATGGCTGATTCTGTAAACAGCAGGCTGGGCAGAGAATGCGTTGTAATGACGGGTGCAAGAACGGATATAAACAGGCTCGTTGCTCCGGCTGAGCTGTTTATAGGCGTTAGCCGCGCCGCTCTTGAGGCGATGGCAGCGGAAAAGCCGGTCATAATAGCAGGCAATGAGGGTTATATCGGGCTGTTCGATGAGTCAAAGCTGGACGTGGGGATAGACACGAATTTCTGTTGCCGCGGTTGTGTGCAAAGCTCGTCAAAGCTTATACTTGAGGATGTAAAACGTTATTTTGGATTAGACAGAGAAAAGCGTCATGAGCTTGCTGTGTATGGCAGGGAGCTTATAAAGAGGGAGTATTCTGTTTCAAGAATGGCAGATGACACAGCAAAGGTTTACGAGTGGGCGCTCGACAAAAATGACGAGATACTTATATCCGGCTATTACGGATTTAAGAACAGCGGTGATGACGCGCTGCTCATGGCAATAGTAAATGATCTTAAACGGTATAAGGAAAGCCCGAATATTGTGGTGCTTTCGGCAAATCCGCGGGAGACGATGCGCAGCTACAGAGTAAAGTCTATAAGCAGACTGAACGTAATCAGCATACTGAAGCATATGAAAAATGCGGGAATGCTGATATCCGGAGGGGGCACGCTCATACAGGACGCGACCTCAACACAGTCGCTCATATACTATCTTATGGTTATCAACGCGGCTGTAAAGCGCGGCGTAAAGGTGATGCTTTATTCCAATGGAATAGGACCGCTCAACAATTCATCGAACGTAAAGCGTGTAAGGCGAGTGCTCAACAGGACCGACCTTATAACTCTGCGCGATCCGGCGGCTTTGAAAGCGCTTGGAGATATTGGCGTTACAAAGCCGAAGATGACGGTCACAGCCGATCCGGTATTCGGAATGGATATTGCAGATCCGAAACACGGCAGGCAGCTGCTCAAGCAGTTTGGCGTTCCGGCGGGAGCAAAGCATATAATGGGCGTTTCGGTAAGGCGGACGCGCGATACTGACCAGAGCTTTGAGCACGCGATAGCGCGCATATGCGATTATGCGTCGGAGAAATACGATTGTTATCCTGTATTCATACCAATGCAGACGAACAAGGATGAGAGCATATCAAGAAGTGTTATGTCAAAGATGAACGCGCGCTCGTCGATAGTTGATGTGCGATTGAGCGTTTATGATATGATCTCGGCGGTGGCGTCGATGGATCTTTGTGTGGGTATGCGTCTGCATTCGCTCATATACGCGACTACCGGACAGGTGCCGCTGATAGGTCTCGCCTATGATCCTAAGATAAGGAGTTTTATGGAATATGCGGGTCAGGAGATGTGTCTTGATATCGGCAGGATAGATATAGACGCCGCGTGTAAGATGATAGACAAATGTTTTGCGCACCGCAGCGAGATAAACAGTATGCTGTATGAAAGCTATCATGCAATGAAAGAAAAGGCTATGCAGAATGGCAGAATGGCGATCGAATTATATGAAAAAGGAAGTGTAGGGCTTGAGTAATAACGAATCGGGCAGAAAAATGCTGCTGACCGCGGGATTTATGGCTTTTGCAACCTTCGCGGCAAAGGCGCTGGGGCTTATACGTGATTCGCTTATGGGCGCGTATTTTGGCACCGGCATAGAAGCCGATGCGTTTATGGCTGCCTCTAAGCTGCCTACCACTCTGTTTGATGTTGTGATAGGCGGAGTAATATCGGCAACGTTCATACCGATATTCAATGATATACTGACAAAGGAAAATAAACGCGAGGCAACTGTGTTTGCTGACAAGTTTATCACGATGATCATACTTGTAACGCTGCTGATTTCGGGATTTGGGATATTGTTTTCGGATCAGCTTATAACATTTATGGCTCCGAATTTCGGAGCGGAGACGCATCAGCTGGCTGTGAAGCTGACGTCGATAATGTTCCCGATGATAATATTTACCGGCATTGCGTTTTCTTTTGTCGGAATATTGCAGTCGTTCGGTGAATACAACATACCGTCGATAATAAGTCTTGTTTCAAATTTTGCAATAATACTGTATTTTATAGTATTCGGCAAGCGTTTCGGCGTTACCGGTCTTGCGGTCACTATGATAATATCGTGGTCGCTGCAGGTGATAGTACAGATACCGTCGCTTATTAAGCTGAAATTCAGGTACAGACCAAATTTTCATTTAAAGGACAGGCATATATGGAGCGCCGTGCTGCTGGCGCTGCCAATGCTTGTGAGCACATGGGTACAGCCGCTGTATACGTTTGTAAACGCGCGGTTCGCATCGCATATGGAGGGCGCGTATTCGTCTCTGGAATATGCGAACAGATTGTATATTATAGTTACCGGTGTGTTTTCATTCGTGGTAACAAACCTTATATTTCCAAAGCTTTCGCGTGCAAATGCGGGGGACGATCGGGAGGCGGCAAATGCGCTTATCACTACCTCGATAAAGGCTGTGATAATAGTGATAATGCCGCTTATGGCAGGTATAATCATATTAGCGCGCCCTATAACAGCGGTCATCTATGAGCATGGAACATTTGAGGATACAGGTATTGTTGCAAATGCCCTGGCATGCTACGCGATAGGTATGGTGTTTCTGGCTCTTAACGAGGTGCTTTCAAAGACATTTTTCTCTATGAAGCATTCGGTGACGCCTATGGTAACATCAATAATAAGCATGGTGTTCGATATAGTTCTTGTAAGCGCTATGTATGAGCTTATAAAGAATGATCCGGTAAAGCTTACCGGCGGACTTGCTACGGCGGCAGCGTGCGGCAGCATAGTGAACGCGGTGTTGAATGCGTTCATGCTTTTTAAAAAGCTGCCGGGACTTATAAAACGTCAGGATATAATAAGTATATTAAAGGTGATATTGTCAACAGTAATTATGTCTGCCGTGGTATACTTTGTGTATGACATTATATCCGGTATGGCTTCGGGCTTTGCTGGTAACATAATTGTATGCGCCGTGTGCGGAGCGATAGGAGTGGCGGTATACGCTGCTATGCTTATAATATTAAAGGTCAAGGAAATACAGCAGATATTGCCTAAGGGAGTGAGAAAATGAACAGTGTAATAATATCCGCGGTGGCAAGCTTTGTCCGAGTTTTTCTGGACAAGTTCACCGCGAGCAAGCTGTGGGCGCTTATAAACAATATAAACAGCGCTTGTCAGCGTGCGTGGCGCGAAAGCAGGATAATGTGTTTCCTTAAAAGCGGAAACATAGATCTGAACAGCTGCCGCGCGGCAAAGGCGGTATTTTCGCCGTTTGCGTTTCTCAGCTTTTTGCAGGAAAAGCTGGGAGCAGGTTTATCGGAAAAGATCTCATCAAGCCTGATATGCAGTCTTGGCAGGGATTATGTGCATAACTTCATGGCTTTGAACACAAGGTTCTGGGGAGCTATGCTCCTTAGCGCGTCTATCGTGTTCAATACGCTGCATATGGCGATGGGTAGAGGCATAAACGAAATAGTGCTGGCAGCGGCGGCTGTCGGAGCGTTGATGCTTATTGTAAATATTAATTTTATGAGCTTTATGAACGGCTCTGTGGCGGTGGATATTGTAAAGGCGTGTGCCGGAGTAAAGAGTATAAGCTTTGATTTTTATAACAGCGGCAGGACCTTTGGCAGGATGCGGTTTATTCCGGCTCTGGCTGTGGGTGTGATAACGGGAGCTGTTATGAGCGTTATGCCGCTTTACGGTCTGCTTGTACCGTTTGCCCTGTTCGGCATGCTGCTTGTGCTGGAGTATCCTGTCACGGGCGTGTATGCGGCTGTGTTTGTTGCGCCGCTGATACCGTTTTCTTCAATGCCGCTTGCGGGCATATGTCTTTGGACTATTATATCGCTTGCTCTCAAGTCGGTATATGATAAAAAATTCAGATGGCGGCTTGATGGTGTTGGCTTTGCGCTGATACTGTTTCTTGCTGTGCTCTTGGTATCCTGTGTGTTCTCATTTGCGCGCACAGCGAGTCTTACTGTCTGGCTGATGTATTTTATATTCGTAATGTTTTATTTTGCGGTGATAAACACAATAAATACTCGCGATCAGCTTTATGGACTGCTGAGGTTGTTCGTTATATCGGGCGCGCTTGTAGCGCTTTACGGTGTAATGCAGTATCTGTTCGGCTGGACAACTACAAACGCCTGGATAGACGAGGATATGTTTGAGGATGACACTATGCGAGTGTTCTCAACGCTTGCAAACCCGAACGTTCTTGGCGAATATCTGCTTCTTGTGCTGCCTGTCTCGGCGGTGTTTTTCTTAAAGGATAAGGCAAAGTCGCTTTCAAAGTGGGTATATCTTGCTATAACCGGTATAATATTCATCTGTCTTATATTGACACAGTCGCGCGGCTGCTGGCTGGGATTCATGGTAACTCTTGCCCTGTTCGTGCTTTTCTATGAGGGCAGATGGTGGGCATTCATACCACTGGTGCTTTGCATACTGCCGTTCGTGGTGCCGCAGACGGTAATAGAGAGGCTTTCAAGCATAGGCAACATGGACGATTCGTCCACATCATACAGAGTATATATCTGGATGGGCGCTCTTGGAATGCTGCGCCATTACCTGCTTGGCGGAATAGGTATGGGCGAGGCTGCGTTCAATGAGGTGTATCCATTCTTCTCGTATAACGCGATAATCGCTCCTCATTCGCACAACACGTTCCTGCAGCTGCTCGTGGAGGGCGGTGTACCGGCGCTTGGAGCGTTCATCGCTGTAATAATTGTATATTTAAAGGGCGCGCAGAGCATCTACAAGCGCAGGGATAAGAAATCGTTCAATTCGGCAATGACTCTTGCTCTCGGCGCCGGAGTATGCGGCTTCCTGTTCCAGAGTATGTTTGACTATACATTCTATAATTATAGAGTTATGGCTGTATTCTTTATGGTCATAGGAATAACAATGTGTTTCAGATATGTTGGAAGATGCGCGTCTGAATAAGGAAGGGAGATATGCGGATTTGAAGTATAAGATAATAGAGGTATCGACCGACAGCAATATCGGCGGAGCCGGAAAGTGCCTTTTAACGCTGCTTGAAAATTTTGATTATACAAAATTCGAGGTAAAGGTGGTATTGCCGCCAAACAGTCTGCTCAAGCCGCATGTGGAGCGGCTTGGGATAGAGGTCATAGAGGTCGAGGGCATAGCTGAAAAATCGCTTGACATAAAGTCTATACGCAAGCTCAGACAGGTATTCAGGAGCGAAAAGCCTCAGCTTGTGCATACGCATGCGAGCATGTCGGCAAGGATCGCGGCAAGGCAGGCAGGGGCAAAGGTAGTATATACCCGCCACAGCGTGTTCCCTCCATCAAAGTATCTCACAAGTTTTCCCGGCAAGCAGATAAACGGATTTTTCAATAATCATTACGCGGACGGCATAATCGCCGTAGCGGAGGCGGCGAAGGAAAACCTCACCGATACCGGAGTAAGAGCTGATAAGATAGAGGTTATACTCAACGGCGTGGACGGGCTTGAAATGCCTGATGAGGATACGAAAAACGCTATCCGCGCGCGGTTCGGAGCCGAGCCGGATGAAAAGATAATATCCATAGTCGCTAGGCTGGAGGATATAAAGGGACATGAGTATTTTATAGAGGCGGCAGATATGCTCCTGCGCGACGGAGTGAACGCAAGGTTCTATATAGCCGGTACAGGCTCGTACGAGTCAAAGCTCAAGGAAAAGGTAAAGCGTATGGAGCGCGAGGACAGGATCATATTTACGGGCTTTATATCTGATGTGGACAAGCTTATGAGCATCACAGACATACAGGTGAACGCCTCCTATGGCACTGAGGCAACAAGCTTAGCTTTGCTTGAGGGCATGAGCATAGGCGTGCCGGCGGTCGTATCAGACTTTGGCGGAAACCCGGGAGTTATAAAGAGCGGTATAAACGGATATGTAGTGGCAAAACAGAACTCGGCGGCTCTCAAATCCGGGATAGAAAAGCTGCTCACAGATGACGAGCTGTATAAGCGCATGTCAGAGGGCAGTATACGGATATTCCGTGAGACCTTTACAGCTCAGGCGATGACGCGCAGCACAGAGGATCTTTATTTAAGGCTGCTGAATGCGAAATAAATATATTGTGGTCAAAGAATAAAAGCTATAAATAAATTAAGCAATTGTGTATTAATAAATCAAAAGGAGCAGAACAATGGCAGATAAGAAAAAATGGACGGTTATAGATACGATAATCGTAATTCTGGTGGTTGCCGCGGCTGCGGCAGCGTATATGATGCTGGGCGGTAAAGGAAACTCCGGCAAGGATGCAAAAGCAGAAATAGTAATAATGATCTCAAATCAGGTTCCGGAGCTTGCGGAGGCTATGCACGAGGGCGATAATATTACATTGAGCCTCACTGAAAAGGATTCAGGCGTGCTTAAATCTGTAAGAACCGAAACAGCTCAAGCAATGGCATATAATTCTATAGACGGTACTTACAGCAATGAAGAGATCGAGGGCAAGGTGGACATATATGCTACTGTTGAGGTTGACTGCAGCATAACAGATTATGCCATCACAGTTGGCAGCACAGTGCTCAAGGTAGGAACTGACACACCTTTCCGCGGCAAGGGCTATGCTACACAGGGCTACGTTATAGAGATCAACGAATAACAGAAAGGAAGATAGAGAAATGAATAAGAACGGAAAAATAAAGGGAAAATTCAATATTATCGACCTTCTTGTAATAATCCTGATCGCGGCGGTAGTTGTAGGCATAGCTGTAAGATACGGAAGCTCAGTAACAACAGCCGTAAAGTCTGACGAGGAGTTTGAGTATGTTGTAAAGGTCGAGTCAGTAAGAATGTTCACGATCGACGCGCTCGAAAAGAAAGGCAAGGTCACAGACAAAAAGTCAACTCTTGACTTGGGCGAGATAACAGATGTTCAGTATGAGCAGACAAAGTATCAGTCAACAACAGCAGACGGAAGAATAATCTTTGCGGAGCAGCCGGAGCGTTACACCGCGTATGTGACAATAAGAACGCGCGGTAAGGAGTCTGACAACAGCTATATCACAGCCGATTCAAACGAGCTTTCAGTAGGAAGAACAACTGAGATATTCTCAAAATATGTTCATACCTCAGGCACAATACTCAGTGTTGAAAAGCTGAGCGCTGAATAAAGACGATCAAAAAAACACGCCGCTGGCGTGTTTTTTTGATGCTATTTCTGTAAGCCTGTTATATCCGCGTCGAAGTCCTCGGGCACGTTCACAAGACCTATCGTTTTGGAATGCTCAAGCGCGTCATTGTTTTCACAGGCGTCGCCGGGATCAGCATATATCTGCTCTACATTAAGCAGTTCGGGATCGATGTACTGAGCGAGCACGCCGTTTGCTACGAGCATTTCCTGCGCGAAAAACTTTGCTATCATTATACCGCCCCTGTCGTTGGTGTGGGTGTAGTCGCGCTCATCGCCGAGACAGCGGAAGAACTGCCATGATTTTACCGGTCCGGCAGTCTCAAAATAATCCGTTGTGCGTTTCCATTGGTCTATAAAGTCAGCGTTAAGCTCTTTAGCTGCCTCCATAGCGGCATCACGGTAGCTGCCAAGCAGGTTGCGGAGCGTTCCGTCAGGCTCAAAAATGATCCTGTTTATAGGCGAGCAGACAATTACAGACGCGCCCTTTTCGCGCGCGATAGCTGCGAGCTTTAAAATGTTGCTCTTGTATCCGCCGTAGGCGTCAAGCTCCGCGCGCTTTTGATCGTTGTGCCCGAACTCTATTACCATATAGTCTCCGGGCTTTATTTTGTCCTGAAACGCCGTCAGGTTTGACGACATAAATTCAGCTGTGCAGGAGCCGGACTGCGCGTGGTTAGATACCGCAAGTCCGCCCTTTATAAGCATTGGCAGAGCCTGCCCCCAGCCGCAGTAAGTGGACTCGGGATGATACGGATATTCCGCAGGCTGGTTTGTTACAGTTGAATCGCCGCATATGTAGACTGTGGGAACATTAACAGGCTGCGCCGCTGCTGTCACGGTAAGGTCGCCGTCGCTTGCTATGCTTATCTTTATTCCGGGAACGGCACAGTAGTCACAGTCGTAAAAATGATAATCGCATACGTTTACAATGAACTTGAGCTCCGCCTCCTCTCCGGCTGAGATATGCCTGTCTATCGCGTGGAAATATCTGTTCTGCGAATAGACAGAAAAAACAGTGTCGCTGTGAGCCTTGATGTTCACTGTTACCTCATAGTTTCCGTTAGGAGCGTTGAGATCGATCTCAAGCGGTTCAAGCATATATGAATTCATTTTACAATACCCTTTCTAAAGGCGTCTACGAGCGCGCGCAGATCGTCTATTTTTCTTTGTATTTTTTTGCCTGTATCGGTGTTCTCGATAAGCAGGCGCGACGGAGCAAGCTCTATGACGTCGAGCGAGGAATACATGTCATCGTCCTTTGTAACGGCGTTCTTGACCGATTCAAACGCGTCATGCGCTGAGAGCAGCAGTCCATGCGAGTTGAACAGCAGGGTGTATCCTGCGATCCCTGTCTGTTTCTGATAAGCGCGGGAAAGTCCGCCGTCTATAACGAGCAGCTTTCCGCCAGCCCTGATAGGGCTTTCACCCTTTTTTATCTTTACCGGCACATGACCGTTTATGATATGCGAGAAGTTGTCGGGATCAACTCCGAACTCACGCAGTATCTTGCAGCATATTTCCGGATCGCGTATCTGCTTGTAATACGGATCCTTTATTTCTGTCCAGGTCTCCTCCTCGGCAATGAAATAGCGCTCAAATGAGGTCATCTTGTTCTTGCCGTATACAGGCGAGCCTACTCCGCACCAGAGATACCACAGAAAATCCTGACCATATGCCGTTTCAGGCTGACCGGCTTTGCCGAAATATCCCACGCGCGCTATCTGCTCTGCGCGGTCAAGCAGCTTTTTGCCTTTAACGGTGCAGCCGTCTATCTCATATTCGGCAAATTCCCCGTTTTTGGTCATAGGTATGCAGCCATGGTAAAGCAGGTTGTTGTTGTATACAAGATACATGCTGCCCTTTGAATAGATAAAGCGTATATGCCTTTGCAGCTTTTCCGAGTGCATGAACGAGGAGCGCAGCGAACGCATAAGCTCTTCCTCAGCGTCGGTCAGCTTGTATGGATCTGCCGGATCTATTGTCGGGAAATTGGTGTCAAGCAGCTTATAGGTCTTGTTCTCTATAGTTATTGTGCCGTTTGTGTAGTCTATCTTGTCAAGCATCAGATGATTTTCCATCATAAATTCAGGATGCTTAAGAATTATCTGACCCTCGAGTTTGAAACGGATTATAGAAATAGCCTTGTGCAGCTTTGCCCAGAATTCCTCGTCATGCTTGGAAATATCCACGGAGTTGGGGTTCCTGGGTATAAAGCAGGTACAGGGATCATCGGTATATGTTTCAAGCGCGAATACCGTGAGCGGTCTTAGATTTATGCCATAGCCGTCCTCTATGCAGTCAAAGTTACAGTATTTTGTTGATATGGCAATAACATTGGCTATGCAGGCAAGGCTGCCGGCTGCCGCGCCCATCCACTCAACGTCGTGATTTCCCCATTGAATGTCAACGCTGTGATAATTGATCAGTCTGTCGAGAATAATGTCAGCACGCGGACCTCTGTCGAATATATCGCCTATTATGTGCAGTCTGCCTATGGCAAGATTCTGTATAAGGTGGGCGATCTCTACGATGAACGCGTCGGACTGACCAAGCTCAACTATAGAGCGAATACTCTGGCTGTAGTATTCCTCCTTGTCAGAGCCGAAGTCGGTATCGGCGTGCAGGAGCTCGTCAATAAGCCCGCCGAAGGTCTGCGGCAGCATTTCTCTTATTCTTGCTCTTGTGTATTTTGAAGCTACAAGCCGGCAGACCTCTATGAGCCTGTAAAGCGTTATCTTATACCAGTCGTCAATATCTTCTATTTCGGTTTTGATAAGATCGAGCTTCTGCTCGGGATAATATATGAGCGTTGAGAGCGTGTCGCGCTCCTTTTCGGCGAGTGTGCGCGCGAAAATAATATCTATCTTATCCTTGATAACGCCCGAGGCGTTGCGGAGAATGTGCAGAAACGATTCGTATTCGCCGTGTATATCGCTCATAAAGTGTTCTGTCAGCTTTGGCAGCTTTTTGTGAGATTCAAGCGAGATTATCTCTGCGCATGCCGACTGTATGGTCGGATACCGTTCCTTGAGCAGCTGCAAGTACTCTATATTATATTCCATAAATACCCTCCTTCTATAATGTCTTTCAGACAATTATTGTTTGCCTTTAAGACAGTTTTGTTTATACCCGTCCGAAGCCTGCTGCAAAGCTCAACGTCTGCCGCGGCTCATCTTCTCATTTAATTATACTACAATTATCAAAAAAAATAAAGCAAATTTATGTAATAAATCTGCTTTATTTATAAATTAATCTTTTATTGTAACTAAATCATCGTCGGGCAGCTCAAAATACAGCGGGATGCTCATGCCGCAGCCTGTAAGATATATCCTGTTGCAGCTGTCATAGAGCAGCGTTTCCACCGTTACAGGCTCTGCCGGCTCCACAACATCATAAGCCGGAAGAACTATTTTCAGAACATCGCTTTTTGAAAGACGCTTTGCGCGGTAGTTGTTTGTGATGAGGTGCATTGTGACCTCATAAGGCGCAAGGTTTTCAAGATAGAGCGTGTTTTTTTCGGTGCGGCAG
>CALXSS010000076.1 GCA_944391225.1 uncultured Clostridia bacterium | reverse complement strand
ATATCGTTCAGAGCCGGGGGCAAAGGCGAGATACAGACGCGCGAGTTTACCATCTGCGGCATAGCCGAGGGCAGAGATGTATCAGCTCTTAATGTAAGCGATTCGCGGATAGTCTACGGCGCGAATGTATCTGAAAAGCTTGTTGAAGAATATTTAACGCCCGCTGAACGCTCATATATCGCGCTTGTGCGCGTAAGCGGAGAGGACTCGCTAAGCTATTCGGAAATAAAGGAGAAGATAGAGCAGACCGCCGCCGATATAGGCTGTTCGGAAAACAATATTGACATCAACAGCAGCTATCTGTATACCATGACCGAGCCGGACATGGAAATGATCCTTATAGTATCAGCAATAGCTCTGCTTATAGCAATATTTTCCGGAATGGTTATATACAGCATATACTATGTAAGCGTTATAACAGACATACAGGAAATAGGCAGGCTAAAGGCAATAGGCGCGGGAAAAAGGCAGATACACCGTATCCTGCTTGCCGAGGGAATGCTTATAAGCGCGGCAGCCGTGCCGCCGGGTATGGTAGCGGGGTATCTGATACCGTATTTCGCCTTGAACAGGATCATTGAAAAAGTAACTGAATCGAACCTGCTTATAATGCAGACCGAAAAGCCGGAGTTCCTCTCTCCCCTGCTTATAGCAGCGGCGGCGGCGGTGTTCCTCACCGTATATATATCGCTGCTCAAACCTATGCGCATGGCTGCGCGCATATCCCCGGCAGAGGCTGTAAGGTATCAGGAAAGCGGCGGAAAAAAAAGACGCAGCAGCAAAAACATGAGCGTTTTCAGACTTTGCCGCGCAAATCTTATACGGAACAAAAAGCGCACCGCTGTTACAATGCTTACGATGGGGCTTAGCTGCGTGCTGTTTATGAGTATGGCAGGAGTTACAAACAGTCTGAGGGCTGAGGACATAGCGCGCCGCGAAATACCGCAGGGAGATTTCAGGCTGATGCTTGACGGCGATATGAACGACACTGAATATCCCGAAAACAACCTTGACAGTCTGCAAAAGCGGAGCTTTTTCAGCGATGAATTTATTGGGCGTATCGCATCGATCGAGGGCGTGACGCAGGTCGAGCGGAAGAAAAAATCTCTTATAAGCTCCGGGTATGACTGTGAGCTGTTCAAGGACGGCACGCGCAGGAACATCTCACCCGTGACGCGCGAAAAAGCGGAAAAAATCAAAAAGGAGGCTCACCGCGGAGAGCTTGACTATGATAAGCTGCTGAGCGAAAACGGAGCAGTATTCACAGCCGATAGCTTTATCGAGGAATACGGGATAAATATAGGCGATACTATACCGCTCATCATATATGACGGAGATATAAAAAGAGAGCTGACCGTTACCATTGCCGCAAGCTATGACGGAGAGGCAGACGAAACGTATTTTATGATACCTGAGGAGCTGTATGAAAGTCTGGACCTTACTACAGACCCAACAAGCGATATATACATATACGCAGATAAAGACAAATATGCCGGCGTAAAATCGGCTCTTACAGAGCTTGCGTCTGAAAACGAGTATTTCACCCTGTATTCAATGGATGAGGAGCTGCGGCTTGGCACAATGTCGATAGATCTTATAAAGTCGTGCATATATGTTATACTAATAATGATAGCCGTAACAGGCTTTATGAACCTTACAAACACAATGATAACAAGTATTTCAACACGCAAGCGGGAAATAGGCGTTTTGCAGGCTATAGGACTTTCGGGAAGCCAGCTTACTCGCATGCTTGCCTGCGAGGGAGCTGTATTCACAGCCGGAACTCTGATACTCTCGTTCACGGTCGGGAATATATTCGGGTATCTGATATTCCTGTGGGCAAAAAACAAGCACGTACTGAGCGTTTATTCCTACCGCTACCCTGTAATCGAAACAATATGTCTTGCAGCCGCGCTTACAGCCGGACAACTTATAATAACATGGCTTATAAGCAAGCGAGTGAGGCGCGAAAGCCTGATAGACAGGATAAGGAGCGGCGAATAATATAAGCCGGAAATACGAACAAAAATGCGAGGCTATTGCAAACGAGTTAGCAACAGCCTCGTTTTTATTTTTTACCCGCTATATCCATACCGCATTTTATAAGCCTGAACAGACGGAGAGCAGCGTCAAAATACAGCTCTTCGCTGTGCTCCATGGCCTCGTCTATGCTCATTATCCCGTTTACCGTAGTCACAGCTGAGATAATGCCGTGACTGTATATGCTCTCATAGCCATTTAGTACACCGCCTACTATCGCGGCGGCAGGAACTCCGTATTTTCTGCATCTCTCGCCCACGCCGCAAGCAGCCTTTCCCTGCGCTGACTGACTGTCCATACGCCCCTCGCCCGTTATCACAAGATCGGCATCTCTGATACGCTCGTCAAAGCCGACAAGATCGAGCACCGCCTCGATACCCGACACAGTTCTCGCGCCTAAAAACGCCATAAACGCAAAACCTGATCCGCCTGCCGCGCCTGAGCCGGGATCGTTTGAATGATCGCTGTTAAGAGCTTTTGAAACAGCATCGGCATATGAGCGCATGCCGTTTTCGAGCCGCTCTACCGCCGCCGCGTCCGCTCCCTTCTGCGGCGCGAATGTGCGCGCCGCGCCGCGGCTGCCAAGCAGCGGATTTGTGACATCACACATTATCGTAAATTCAGTCTCCGCGACAGCGGGGTGCATACCGCTAATATCTATAGAGCGTACTCTTTCAAGCTCCTCGCCGCGTCCGTAAAGCTCAGAGCCGTTCCGGTCGGCGAACCGCACACCAAGAGCGCGCAGCGCGCCCATTCCACCATCATTCGTAGCACTGCCGCCAAGAGCTATCGTTATTTTTCTTATGCCCCTGTCGAGAGCGTCGCGGATAAGCTGCCCTGTGCCGCAGGACGAGGTTTTGAGCGGATCGCTCTCCTCTGCTCTCACAAGCGGCAGACCTGACGCCTGAGCCATTTCGATCACAGCCGCTCCGCCGGGCAGAATGCCGTAATATGCTTTTACCGGCTTTGAGAGCGGTCCATCCACCGTTATATACGCACGCTCTCCGCCCATTTCCTTAACAAGCGCATCTGTTGTTCCCTCACCGCCATCAGCTATGAGCACCCTGTCTGTCTCAGCTCCCGGGAACACCTCTGCTGCAGCCCTTTCAAGCAGCTCCGCAGTCCGTTCCGATGAGAGCGAGCCTTTAAAGGAATCCGACGCGAACATCAGTTTCATTTCTGTTTCCTCCCTCCTATATTAGGCGCAGGATCCTGTATAAGAAAAAATGCAATATGCCGCTGTTTCGCATACTGCATTTTTATGATCCATAATAATCTAATACCCGATATTATATAAAGCTATTAACTGCATTCATTTTCCGTTATATACTCTACCCTGTATCCTTCAGCCTCTGCGAGAGCGCGCACATATACATATGTAGTTCCGTCAATACGGCGCGATGCCACATACCGTTTCATAAGCACGCCGTTTCTGTGCAGCATTCCCGACACTGTGTCAAGTGTAATAACTGAATTGTCCTTTTTTAGCAGAGCTACCATATTATACTCGTCCCAGTCCACATCAAAGCCGAGCAACTGGGCAAAGGGGCGCACAGGGGCATATGTATTTCCGTGCTTGTCCACAAACGGAACGGCATCTTCAAAATAAACCTCCTGCCCGTTCACATATATTTTCATGCCGTCTGTAACTATAACTATATCTATATCGACCGGATCCTGACCCCATAACACTGTATCAGGCTGAACAGCTGTATTTACAGGTCCGGCTGTTGCGACTTCTGTAGGTCTGGGTGCAACATAAGTCTCAGGTGTTGCAGCCGGATCAGCTTCATGCGCCGGAGTTGGCGTAGTTTCCGGAGCAGATGTAGAGACAGCTCCCGTGGAAATACCGCCGTATGATTTCGGCGTATAATACGCATAAAGCTTGATATCATTTGTTACATCGCCGCCGCTTTCCGCTTTTGTTCCTTTGCCGTCCGGCTCGGTATACCAGCCGTCAAATCTGTATCCGGCTTTTGACGGCTCATCAGGAAATTTCAATGCGCCGTCGTTTTCAGCTGTACTGTAGCTTGAATACTCTTTGTCATCTGAGATAAACACAATAGTATATTCACTTTGAACAGGTGCATCAGTTTCTTCCTCAGCATCGGTAACATAGGGGTAAAGCTTAAGATTTTCAGTTACTTTGCTGCCGCTGTACCATCTCTCGCCCTTGCCGTCCGGCTCGGTGTACCAGCCGTTGAACACCTTTCCCTCACCCGGATCGTAATCTTCCATTTCCAACACGCTGCCGCAGTCCACCTGATCTATCCGCAATATCTTGTTGTCTGCATCGTCGTTTCCCATTACAACTATAGTACACTGACCTTTTATAGGTTCTATACCATCATCGATGCCTAAAACGCCGCCGCTTGCTCCAATATAAACAGGCGCACCGCCCGCATTTTGAACATTATCATTTTCCTGTTCTGTTTCCGCACAAATCGCCGGAACACTGCTGCCTATAATCCCGCACAGCGCCAGCATGCAAATCAATAGCTTCATAAAATAATCCCCAATCAAATAATATTTTGCTGTCACAGCACTAAAGTCGCTCCAGCACAAAATTTTTCTTATACTATATTATTATACCACAAAGTAATATACTTGTAAAGATAAATTAGCAAATTCGTAATATATTATTTAATAAAAAACAGTTGTAAATGCGGAGATATTGTGGTATAATTATGATGATATAGAATGCGCTGCCGCAAGATGTTAACAAGTGCAGTGCAGCAGTACAGGCGATACACAGTTTTATTTTTTTACAGCCAAAATAACAGAGATCAGGAGAAAACGACTATGCCAGATAATAGACAGGAAAAAATACGTAATTTTTGTATAATAGCACATATAGATCACGGCAAGTCCACGCTTGCGGACAGACTGCTCGAGCTTACCGGAGAAGTCGAGCTGAGGGATATGGAGGATCAGATACTTGACGATATGGATCTTGAGCGCGAGCGCGGCATAACGATAAAGGCGCACGCGGTAACGCTCAAATACAAGCGTGAAAACGGAGATGAATACACACTTAATCTTATCGATACACCGGGGCATGTTGACTTTAACTATGAGGTCTCGCGTTCTCTTGCAGCCTGCGAGGGAGCTATACTTATAGTTGACGCCTCGCAGGGGATAGAAGCGCAGACGCTTGCAAACACTTATCTTGCGATAGATCACGATCTTGAGGTAGTGCCTGTTATCAACAAGATAGACCTACCGTCCGCCCAGCCGGACATGGCAAAGCGCGAAATTGAGGATATAATAGGCATACCTGCCGAGGACGCACCATGCGTGAGCGCTAAGACGGGACTTAATGTTGAGCAGGTGCTTGAGGAGATAGTTGAAAAGATACCTGCGCCGGAGGGTGACTCATCAGCTCCGCTCAAGGCGCTGATATTCGACTCATACTATGACAGCTACCGTGGCGTAATAGTTTATGTTCGAGTAAAGGAAGGCTCTTTAAAAGCCGGAACAAGGATAAGAATGATGGCGACGGGCGCTGAGTTCGACGTTGTGGAAGTTGGAATTATGCACCCGTCAGGGCTTATAAAGACTGACGAGCTTGCAGCCGGCGATGTAGGCTACATTGCAGCGAGCATAAAGAACATACAGGATACACGCGTCGGCGATACCGTCACAACAGCAGTACATCCGGCAGCAGAGCCGCTGCCGGGCTACAAAAAGGTAAACCCGATGGTATACTGCGGAATATATCCGGCAGACGGTGCGCAGTATGAGGATCTTAAGGAGGCTCTTATGAAATTGCAGCTCAATGACGCCGCGCTGATGTTCGAGCCCGAGACCTCCGCCGCGCTTGGATTCGGATTCCGCTGCGGATTCCTGGGTCTGCTGCATCTTGAGATAATCCAGGAAAGGCTTGAGCGCGAATACAATCTTGATCTGATAACCACCGCGCCGAGCGTTGTATACAAGATATACAAGACCAACGGCGAAATGGTATGGTGCGACAATCCGACCAATCTGCCTAACCCTGCCGAGATAGAGCATATGGAGGAGCCAATGGCAAAGGCGTCAATAATGGTGCCAAAGGATTATGTGGGCAGCGTAATGGAGCTGTGTCAGGAACGGCGCGGAATATACAAGCATATGGAATACATGGATGAGACAAGGGCTGAGCTTTTCTATGAACTGCCCCTAAACGAGATAATCTATGATTTCTTTGACGCGCTCAAATCGAGGACGCGCGGGTACGCGTCGTTTGATTATGAGCTCTGCGGCTACAGACCGTCATCGCTCGTTAAGCTTGATATACTGCTCAACGGTGAAGCTGTTGACGCGCTCTCGTTCATAGTGTTCAAGGACAGCGCATACTCGCGCGGCAGAAAGATGTGCGAAAAGCTCAAGGAGGTAATACCGCGCCAGCTGTTCGAGGTACCTATCCAGGCGGCGATAGGCTCCAAGATAATAGCGCGCGAGACTATAAAGGCGCTGCGCAAGGACGTGCTTGCAAAGTGTTACGGCGGCGATATTTCACGAAAGAAAAAGCTGCTTGAAAAGCAGAAGGAAGGTAAAAAGCGCATGCGCCAGGTTGGAACGGTAGAAGTTCCGCAGGAGGCGTTCATGTCTGTGCTCAAGCTTGACTGATGAAGAATATACTCAGCTCGATACGAGAAAGCAAAAGCGGCGCTCTTGCAAAGGACTGCGCCGCTTCTCTTTTAGCAGCCGCTTCGGGAGCGGCTGCGGGAGTTTTTTCAAAATTTCTTGATGTACATCACTCCGATCTGCCACAGCCGTTTCTGAATATGGAAAACGCGCTGGATATACATAATTTTTTGGGCGGACTTTTGCCGTGGCTGCTCATATGTGTATATATTTCTGTGTTCACCCGCTCACCGCTGCGCGCCGCAATAAATGTGTTCCTGTTTCTTGCTTCAATGCTGTGCGGCTACTACATTTACTGTTATTATGGGGCAGGATTTTTTCCGTTTTCATATATGCTTATATGGGCAGTGATCACAGCGCTTTCCCCTGCCGCCGCGTTCGTTTCGTGGTACGCGCGCGGCAAGGGACTGTTTTCTGCGCTTATATCAGGCGCAATACTCGGCTTTGCGGCAAACACAGCTTTTTCATTCGGCATGCTGTACTTTTCGTTTATCTCCATACTGCACACAGCAGCCTTTGCGGCAGTGGCAGCCGCACTGATAAAGCCGCCGAAAAAAATGCTTATCGTGATTCTGACAGCCGCTGTGTTCGCCGTATTGATACGAACCTTTTCGCCGATAGCGCTGTAGCTCAGCAGGACGGTATGAACAGCTTTGTTCCTGCGCTGAGCCTGTCGTCCTCAACTGAATTGAACCGCCTGATCTCATCTCTGGTCACGCGGTATTTTTTTGCCACATCCCAGACGCTTTCACCGCTCTTTGTAAAATATATAATTATACCGCTGCGCTTTTCCTTTTCCTCTGTTTTTATATCGGTTATATTAGACAGCTCAATCTTGCGTATGAGCTTGGCGTCTATAGCGAGGATACAGCGCAGCTCCAGGTCTCCGCCGGAATTCAAATTGTAGCTTATATGCTTTACAACAGCTCTTGCATCTATCTGCACCGGAGAGCTTACTATCTCGCAGTCTATCATATATGAGAATTTGATATCCTTTTTTATACTGTATACCGGGCTTTCCTCAGAATCTGCAAGATAGAGTATATACGCGTCTATCCTGCCCTCGCATATCAGCTTATTGCGCTGCAGCTCTGCCTTTGTTATGACGGCGTCTGTCATGACATTGTAAACGCCCATAACAGCCGGAGCATTTGACGGGAAATCTATAATTTCACGGATAGTGTTCTGCACAGACGGGCGCTGCACTGTCTCAGAGACCGTCAGTTTCTCGCGCTCGCACACCGTATCCATATACGGGATAAAGCAGTCCTCAAGCACTTCAATATCCGTCATTTCAACTCCGCGCAGCGAGGCTGTGACATCTATATCCACCTCCGCAACGCGCATATCCCCGTCATTATCCTCTACAGCCTCGCACATAACTCCTGCGACGCTGAGATCAATATCACAGAGCGTATCCTCGCAGCAGCCGTCCATATCGAATACCTCGGTAAACGGTATATCCGCCTCAATATATTTCAGCTCGCCCTCGTCGTCCGTATACAGTATACATATTCCTGCGCAGCCCTTTACTATCAGTTTGCCCGTGACGGTCTTGTATTCCGTGTCAGTTATCCTGACATCTGCCTTTAGCAGCTCATGAATAGAGCTTTGCCCGGACGGGACCTCAAGCGATTCCTTTACAGTAAATTCGTGCTCTGATATATCAACGGTGTTTTCAAGTGTCACGGTCTTTTTTCTTTTTTCCGCCTCCTCATCTGTGTCGCAGCAAAGCTCTGTTTCGCATACCTCGCATACCTCGTAATCTACCGAAACTATGGCCCTGAGCCTTATCTTGCGTGAATTCACCGCGCTGAACTCTACCCTCTCTACAGCCGCGGCTGTGATCAGCTTTGATTCTGTCGGCTCAGCGCCGCCCGCGTCAGCTGTGTGATGAAATTCCATAGACGTTAATATACTTTTTATCCTTTCGTTCGCGCTTTCGGGTATATAAAGTATTTTACAGTCCACCCTGCCGCTTATATTCAGCCTGCCGTTTTCTATGTACTTATCAGTAACGCTCGCCTCAGCGTCCACCTGCAGCAGCTTTAGTATATCCGGTTTTGTGTCCGGAACAATAACATCTCCGTCAGCCATAGCCTGTGCAGAGCCCTTCGCGGCAGTTTCACATATATTTACAATGTTCTTTATCAGCTTCATTTGATACCTCCTGAAAAACTCTTTGTACAATATATGTATTCACGTAGGCGAATATGAATAAAAAAATGACAGCGTCAGCGGCATAGCAGCTGCACTGTCATTTTTAAATTCAACGTGATTTTTGCGGCGCGGCGCTCTGTGTCGCGGCGGCAGCGCTCTTCGGCTTGTCTGTAACCGCGGCAGTCGGTACAGCTGTCGGTACAGGCGTTTGAGTGCTATCAGGCGGCTTAGACGCCCCCTCAGTCTGCGCGGGAGTTTCAGACGGCACGGGTGTATGAGTCGCTGACGGACCGCTCAGATGCGATTCCATATGTCCATTGCTGTTCAGCTTTTTCACGCGCTCGTATTCTTCGCCGAACACAAAATGCGGCGCGATGACATGAGTGCCGAACATCTCATAGACCTGCGTATCATACTGGAAATCATAGCTTAACCGCTCGCCTGTGAGCAGGGCGTATTGCAGATTATAATACTCCCCTATCCTATCCGACTCGGACAGCTCATGCCAATACCCTCCGGCATCGTAATAGCCCATAGGATTTATCTGCGCTACCTCCTGGCGCAGATCGTCAAGATAGAGCTGAACGCGGCTCTTTGGAAGCCCTACAGCATCCATCAGCACATTTGAAAGATAACAGGGGCTTGTGTGCACATCGTCATCAGATTCAATATCATAATTCGCCCACAACACAAACGGTATAAGATACCGCTTTTGCGGCTGGTCATAGCCGAGCTTGTCGAGAGATGTGCCATACAGCTCCTCATAAAACTCTCTTTCTATATTTGGCATATGATCGCCGAACATCAGCACGACTGTAGGCTCGTCAAAGCTTTGCAGGCTTGCGAGCAAATATGCGAACGCCTCGTCTGAATATTTCATCAGCGTCAGATACTGCTCCGTTTCGGGATAGGATCCATTCATATTCTGTAGGAATATCTCGCTCTCAAAGCTGTCATCATCATAACTGCCATGGTTCTGCATGGTTATATTGAAAATGAAATCCCGCTCATCGGAATCCTTGCTATAAAGTATATTCAATATAGCGTCATACGAGCTCTTATCGCTTACATATCCGCGTATATACTCGGGATACTCGGTATATTCAGTCAAATTCTCAAGACTGACAAATCTGTCAAAGCTCAGATAATCATAAACGATATTTCTGTTCCAGCCGTCGGCATAGTAAGGATGCAGAGCTATTGTTTTATAGCCCAGAGCCTTCATGTGCGTGTTGAACGAATACGGCAGCTTGCTGAACATCATCTGCAGGTACGGAGCCGAACGCGCGTTAAGCACGCCTGTGGACATTCCAGTCAGAAACTCATATTCGGTATTGCAGGTATAGCCGCCGAACGGAGATACAAACAGCTGTCCGCGGATAGTATTCTCCTCAAGCGAGTTAAAGAACGGCATATACTCCTCGTTCGTCTCAAAGTCGTTTATAACGCTCAGATCCGAAAAGCTCTCGTTCATAATAACTATGATATTCGGATTTTCCTCTGTGACTGATGCTTTCGTATCAGCCTTGGCGTTAGTATTTCCGCTGCCGGCGGTTTTCTTACCAGTATTTTCTTCCTTATCTTCTGTCTCATCCTCCTGAGAATATGAAAGCAGCATCTCCTCAAGTTTATCGGGATCATAATCATCCCGCTTTTCAAGCCCCATTTTTGTGCCGTTGACATAGAAGCTGAATGCTGAGCCGTACATCAGATTCGCATAATACTGATCATAAACCGACACGTCAAGATCCGAAAAATCAGAAAGCGTGATAAAGCCTGTTATACAAGCGAGCGCCGCGGCGGCGGCAGAACGCAGTATTATCGGGCTGCGTCTGAACTTAATACGCAGCGGAAACTTGAACGCAGTCATCATAAGCCCAACTGTCATGATAGTTGCTGTTATCATCTGATATTTGAGTTTGAATTCGTAATGCGAGGCAACATTCATAGCTGTGCCAAAAGCGAGCAGATCGCTCGGCATCAAAGACGAGCCTCGGAACGAATATACAATAAAGCTTATCGCATTGAACACATACGAGACAGCCAGCGCGGTAATAGCTGATACGCGCATACTGCCGGATACAAGCAGACCGACCATGGCGAAAGCAAGATAGAACAGGATGTTAATAAAAAATATCGTCGGTGAAGACGAAAAACCGTCCGAAAACAGTATAGATATCTCCATTGCGCCGAAAATAGAAATAATATAGGCAGCAATGCCCGCGGCAAGCTCTGCGCGCTTGCCTAAATTCACCTTTATGACTCCCAGAGCGCATACTGCCGCTGAGCTTACAAGCGCGGTTATGAAATATCCCAATCTAAACACAAGCTCAGTCGTATAGACCGAATACAGCGAGATATTCATACACGTAAAAGTCCAGAAAAAAAGCGCCAGTATGATCGAAATGATAACTTTGGCAATATGGTTACGTTTTATCATCTTATTCTCCAGTTTTACATACTAAATATCGCTGTCTGCCGCTCTGCGTGGCAGACGAGCAAATCAGTATAATTATTATATCACAATACTAATATATTTTCAAGTATCAATTTACACCGATTTAAGGCAGATTTAAGAATATTTAATAACACAATATCACATATAGGCATCAAAAAAGGGGCTTTAGAAAAATGGTTATTTGATAAATATTAGGATTTGCATATCTGTTATACAGGCAATTGATAGTTTTCCTGTTTCTTGTAGGGGCAGATATTATCTGCCCGCATTCACGCCGCGCTGATGACTGACATTCTATCCGCCCAACGATCACAGCATTTTTATATGAACCTGTTTTATGCTCACTCCTCCTCCGTAGGGGCAGATATTATCTGCCCGCATTCACGCCGCGCTGATGACTGACATTCTATCCGCCCCAACGATCACAGCATTTTTATATGAACCTGTTTTATGCTCACTCCTCCTCCGTAGGGGCAGATATTATCTGCCCG
>CALXSS010000075.1 GCA_944391225.1 uncultured Clostridia bacterium | reverse complement strand
CATTTTTTAGGATACTGCTTTTATTTATCTGTTGGATATGGTATAATAAACAGGAGTATGATCAAAACAAGGAGTGGATAGCAATGGGAGTTTTATCGGGAATAGAGCCTGAAAGGGTGTTTGGATTTTTCGAGGAGATAAGCGCGGTGCCGCGCGGCTCCGGCGATATGGAAAGGATAAGTAAATATTGTGAGGATTTTGCGCTGTCGCGAGGTCTTAGGTATGCGCGTGACGAGGCGGGGAATGTTATAATCTACAAGGACGCCTCCGCAGGCTATGAAAATTCAGAGCCTGTTATATTGCAGGGGCATCTTGACATGGTCTGCCAGAAAAATGATGGGATCGGGATCGATTTCAAGAAAGACGGCATAAGCCTGGCTGTTGACGGAGGATATATAAGAGCGGAGGGAACAACGCTCGGGGCGGATAATGGTATCGCGGCGGCAATGATGCTCGCGATTTTGGACGGGAGCTATGCCCATCCGCCGCTCGAGGCTGTGTTTACGGTTGATGAGGAAATAGGCATGCTCGGCGCGGCAGCTCTTGATACGCGCGCTCTTAAAGCGCGCCGGATGATAAACCTTGATTCGGAGGAGATAGACACAGTGACGGTGTCGTGCGCCGGGGGCAGCGACCTTGTTATGAGAATACCGTTCAAGCGCGAGGTAATAGGCGGCGCACGCATAGCGGCAGCTGTAAGAGGCCTGCGCGGCGGGCATTCGGGCGTAGAGATAAATTCAGGCTGCGTCAACGCCGATATGCTTATGGGCAGACTTCTGAGCGCGGCTGCAAGATCGTCTGATCTCGGGATAATAGCTATAAACGGCGGCGACAAGGGCAATGCGATTCCGAACGCGTGCAGAGCAGAGATAGCCGTTCCTGACGCCGAGAAAACAGCGGCGGCGTTAAAAAGGGAAGCGGAGATCATAAAAGCGGAAATAGCCGCGCGCGAGCCGGGCTTTGAATTTGATATAGAGGCGCTTGGCAGCGGAGAGCATGAGGTCATAGACAGCGCGTCGTGCAAGAAGCTGATATTCGCTCTTATGTGCGCGCCGAACGGGGTGATGCAGATGAGCGCGGATATAGATGGGCTTGTGGAAACGTCGCTCAATCTTGGCATACTGAAAACAGATGATGAGAGCATAGCCCTGCATTTTACGCTAAGGAGCAACAAGCAGAGCGCGCTTGAATATCTTGAGCGCAGACTGAGGGCATTTGCAGAGTATTCAGGACTTGAGGCTGAGGCGTTCGGACATTATCCGCCGTGGGAATATGCCGAAGGCTCAGAGCTGCTCGAAAGATATGTGAGGATATATACCGAAAAGACCGGCGAGCCGCCTCAGATCGCCGCTCTGCATGCCGGACTTGAATGCGGCACGTTCGCGGCGAAAATAGACGGACTCGAATGTATTTCCATAGGTCCTCAGATGTACGATGTACACACTACAGCGGAAAGACTTGATACAGGCTCTGTAAAAGTGCTGTTTGAAATGCTGCTTGAGCTGCTCAAAGAATGTCGCTGAATTTATTTGGCGTATGCGCGGAACACCTCGCCGCAGGTCATATTTACAAGCCCGTCAGCCTGTGAAAGGCGCGCGCAGAGCTTTTCTATTATGTCCCAGCTGTCGAGCTTGTCGAACTCGAACGAGTGTCCCCAGATGTAAAAGAGCGATACTCCCT
The DNA here is from genome assembly GCA_944391225.1 of uncultured Clostridia bacterium. Taxonomy (GTDB): domain Bacteria; phylum Bacillota; class Clostridia; order UBA1381; family UBA1381; genus Ornithomonoglobus. Next base: position 10,272 of record CALXSS010000075.1, on the reverse strand, counting down.
CATCAGGCATTGCTATAAAATCCTCGGCGAGGTCTAATGCGCTGAGATCGTTTATGTCGCATGTTGGGTGCCACTCCATAAAGCTTTTCGGCATTTCAAAACGGTGGTGTGAAAGTATGGTGCGGGCAAAGCGTATTCCTGTGGTTTCGTTTATAACGCGTATAACGCGCTCGTTATATGGCTTTCCGCCGCCGGGATACGCCATGCCGGTAACGGGGAGGGCAAAAAGCTCCTCAAGAGCCTTTCTGTCTCCCTCCACCTCGTCCGTTATCTGCTCGTCGCTGAGCGTCCTAAGGTCGGGGTGGGTTTTTGTATGCGCGCATATCTCATGATCCTTATATACTGAAAGAGCCTCATCCCTGCTCAGCTCGCTGTGATCGCATTCAATGCCTATATGTCTAATGCGGTGGCGGTTGCCGAAAAAGCCGGAGTTGATGTTGAAGCTGCCTCTGAAACCGTATGAGCTGAAAAGCCCGGCAAGGCGGCGGTCCTGTACCGTGCCGTCATCAAAGCTGAATGTAAATATCTTCATAACTGCGTTCCTTTCATTAATATATGTTTCATCACTTTTTTATTATTATATATTTCGCTGTCTATCTTGTCAATACTGAATATTTCGGTACACTATTGAATTTATCAAATATGTATAGTATAATAGAGCATAGAATAAAAACGGCTGATACGATAGCAGGAGGAAAAGGGATGGAGAATATACTTGACGGGCTCAACGATGCCCAGCTTGAGGCGGTAACATCTACAGAGGGGTTTGTCCGCGTTATAGCCGGAGCAGGCTCCGGAAAAACGCGCGCTCTTTCGCACAGGTTCGCGTATCTTGTAAACGAGCTCGGCATACTGCCGGGAAATATTCTTTGCGTAACGTTCACGAACAAATCGGCAAACGAGATGCGGCAGAGGATACATAACCTTACAGGCGATAATGACACGGGCTATATATGTACGTTCCACAGCTTCTGCGTGTCGGTGCTGCAGGAGGATTCATACGCGGTGCAGTATCCTAAAAGCTTCCTTGTGCTCGATAATTCGGATATAGACTCAATGCTCCAGATAATATACGAGGAACGCGGTCTGACGCTGCGGAGCATGACATATTCTGATGCGCGGGATATGATAGAGATGCGCAAGCTGTTCAAGGAGCCGGATTATTATTTGGATATGATAGCTATGCCTCTTGACAAGCTCAGGAAGAAGTATGACGAGGCTCAGAAAGCGCAGGACATCATATTTTACGGGTATCTGTATCAAGAAAAGAAATGCTTTGGACTGGATTACAACGATCTTATAAAGTTTTCGCTCTACATTTTCGCGAATAATGAGGAGATAAAGCTGAAATGGCAGCGGAGACTTGAATATATAATGATAGACGAGTTTCAGGATATAGACCTTCTGCAGTATGAGCTTATGGAGGTGCTGTGCGCATATCACAGGAATCTGTTTATAGTCGGCGATCCGGATCAGACCATATACACATGGCGCGGAGCCAATGTGAAATACCTGCTTGATTTTGACAAGGAGTTCCCGGACGTAAAAACTATAATGATGATGCAGAATTACCGCTCAACGCCTCAGATACTCGCGGCGGCAAACTCGCTTATAGGCAGGAATAAAAACAGGATAAAAAAGGAGCTTATCCCCATGCTCGGAGAAGGTCAGCCCGTGGTCTGTCATTTTGCCAAGACAGCCGCGGCGGAGGCTGAATGGATAGCTGACGAGATAGAAAAGCTCACAGCAGAGGGAACGGAGCTTAAGGATATTACCCTGCTCTACCGCGCTCATTATATAACAAGGACAATAGAGGAGGTATTTCTCCAGCGTAAGCTGCCCTATACAATATACAGCGGAGTGCAGTTTTTTAACCGCGCCGAGATAAAGAACGCGCTGTCATATCTCAGGATGATAGTGTATAAGGATGATCTTTCATTTGCGCGCATAGTGAACGTGCCAAAGCGTAATATAGGAAAGCAGAGGATGAAATTTCTTCAGGAATATGCCGAAAGGGAGGGCTGCTCGCTCTATGAGGCTCTTGTGCGGAACGCAGAGGAGGAAACATTTCGGAGAACAAAGGCGGCGCGGTTCATACGCCTTATTGAATCATACGCCTCCGATTACAGCACAAGACCGGTATCGGAGGTGCTCTCAGCGATCCTTAACGAGAGCGGATATGAGGAGATGCTGCGCACTGAGGGCAGCCAGGAGCGGCTTGACAACCTTGCGGAGCTTAAACAGTCAGTGTATGAATATGAGACCTCATGCGGTGAGGAAACAACGCTTGAGCACTATCTTGTTCATGCCGCGCTTTTTACAAACAGCGATACGTCTGATCCGCGCGACAGAGTAAAGCTTATGACTGTGCATGCGGCAAAGGGACTTGAATTTCCATATGTGTTCCTGTGCGGCATGAATGAGGGCGTGTTCCCGTCGGGCAAGGCGTCAACATTGGCTGCTATGGAGGAGGAGAGGCGGCTGGCGTTTGTGGCTCTTACAAGAGCTGAGAAAGGGCTGTATATTTCTGATGCGGAGGGCAGGAATTTTGACGGCTCGCCGCGGTATCCATCGAGGTTCATACTTGATATAGACAAACAGCTGCTGAGCTTTACACATGAGCCGGACGAGGGACTGATAAAGCATGTAAAGGAATATATAGCGATAAAAAGCCGTCATATGATGAGCGTCGAGACTCCGGCGCTGTTCAGCCGCGGCGAAAGGGTGCGCCACGCCGTGTTCGGCTGCGGCACTGTATCAGAGGTGGATACTGCCCGCTCAGCCTATATAATCAAATTTGACGGCATGGTAACGCCGCGCTCTATCTCGTTCAGGGCACGGCTCGATAAAGAGGAATAAGGGGCTGTAGCAAAATGCACAGACCACATAAAGCGAAAGGTGGAAATTTTCATAAATAAAAATTTCAGATTATCTGGCAAGGGGGCTGCGCCCCTTCGTTTCGTCCGTTCTGCGCTATTTTTCTAAAGCACCCAAGGCTGTTGCAAACGAGTTGAGTTTTGCAACAGCCTCTTTTGGTAAATTATATAAGCAGAGTCAGACTGAACGCCATAACAGCCATACCGCTTATGGCGCCGACTATCATTGTACTTCCCTTGTCATATTCGCGCGCCATTGGTATAAGCTCCTCAATTGCTATGTATACCATAACCCCGGCTATACTGCCAAATATAATGCCGTAAAGCGCGGGGCTCAGGAACGGGCGCAGCAGCAGGTATCCGAGCACCGCGCCGAGCGGCTCTGTCAGACCGGAAAAGAACGAGATGCCGAACGCCTTTTTCTTACTGCCTGTAGCAAAATATATAGGCACCGATGTAACTATTCCCTCAGGTATATTATGTATAGCTATCGCCACCGCTATTGCCGCGCCGAGCGATATGTTATCAAGTGTCGAGGTAAAGGTGGCAAGCCCCTCAGGCAGGTTGTGTATAGCTATAGCGAGAGCCATAAGCACACCCATCCTCTGGAGCTGCGCCTCGTGAACGCCTGCCTTTGCGGCTGTGAGGTCGCTCTCCGGCGAGGGGATGAGGTTATCGATAAACATAATTATCAGCATTCCGGCAAAAAATGCGCCACAGGATAGCCATACTCCCTTTGCGGTGCCGAAGCTGCCTGAAAGATAATCCTGCGATTTTACGAGCATTTCTGCAAACGATACGTAAAGCATGACTCCGGCTGAAAAACCAAGCGCAGCTGAAAGAAATCTTTTATTGGTCCGTTTTGTAAACAGTGCTATTACACTGCCTATGCCTGTAGCGAGCCCGGCAAGCAGAGTAAGCAGCATGGCGGTTGAAACATTGCTGTCCATATCATCACTCCTTGTTTAATATCTGCCCAGGCGGCTAAACCTGAGTTTTGCTGCCGTCTGAGATCTTTACCGGCTGCTTAACAGTCGGTTCACCATATTTATAATACTTTTTTTGCTCTGTTTTTGTACCTGTCCGATGAGCAACGATACAAAATTTTTAATTTTTTTATATTTTAGACTTGCAAAATTCACGTTTATGGTATATAGTATAATAATGTGGATACGAATATTATGGCAGAGTGGAGGCGCGAGAGTGGATAATATACAAACTACAAGGAATAAAACATATAAATATATCAGGTCTCTTAAGCAGAAAAAATCTCGTTCTGCCGAAAATAGATTTACTGTCGAGGGCGAAAAATCCGTATCAGAAGCTGTGCGCGCCGGTAAAAGCATATATATAATAGCTGTGTCGGAAACCTTCTATAAAAGCAGTTGTTTCAATTATCCTGACGGCGTAAGGACAGTTGTTGTAATGGACGAGCTTTTTCCGGGTCTGTGCGATACCGTGACGCCGCAGGGGATACTGGCTGTAATAGATCTTGATGATAAAACGGATTTTATGCCTGACAGCGGCAGGTTCTATGTGTATTGTGACAATATATCCGATCCCGGCAATCTCGGAACGATTATACGCACGGCTGATGCAGCCGGAGCTGGCGGCGTGCTGCTTTCACCGGGCTGCGCCGATCTGTACAGTCCAAAGACTGTGCGCTCAAGCATGGGATCGTTTTTCAATATAGATATATGGACAGATATTGATATAAATATGCTGCTGAAAATGAAGGAGAGCGGATTCTCTCTGTTTTCGGGCGCATTGAGAAAGGAGAGCGGGATCTATACCGAAAAGGACTATACAGTACCCGCTGTTATTATAGTAGGAAATGAGGCAAACGGTGTTTCTGAGGAAATACTTGATATAAGCGAGCATATAATTATACCGATAGCGGGCGGAGCGGAGTCTCTGAACGCCGCGGTCGCGGCAGCCGTGATAATGTATGAGGCTGTCAGACAGAGGAGGGCTGCTGACCATGACAAATGATGAATATTGGATCTGGCTCACCTCAAAGCATCTTAATTATAAAACACTTTCAGTTCTGCTTGAAGTGTACGGCTCGGCATCAGAGCTGCATAGGGAAAAGGAATTTTCTGAGGTCAGAGGTTTGAAGCCGGAGGAAAAGGAAAAGCTTTGCGAAAAATCGCTTGAGCCGGCAAGAAGGATAATCCGCGATACAGAACGCGCGGAGGGCGTTATAATAACCTGGGAGGATGATGAGTATCCTCCGCTGCTGAGGCAGATATATGATCCTCCGTATGTGCTGTATGTAAAAGGGATCATCCCTAAATGGGAACAGCTGTTTTCAATAGCGGTAGTCGGTACAAGAACCTGCAGCGACTATGGAAAGAGAGCGGCAGCTCATATAGTCGGCGGCCTTGCGGAAAAGGGAGCGGCGATAGTGAGCGGTATGGCTCGCGGGATTGATACTGACGCATGTACTGTGTCTGTAGATAAAGGCGGCTTTACGATAGCGGTTGTAGGGAATGGTCTTGATATAACATATCCGAGGGAAAACAAGTCTTTGTTTGAGGCAGTCTGCCGCAGTGGTATGATAATTACAGAATATCCTCCGGGTACAAAACCACTTAAATATAATTTCCCGCGCCGCAACAGGATCATGGCAGGTCTTGCAAACGGGGTGCTCGTTGTACAGGCTCCGGAAAAGAGCGGCGCGCTTATAACGGCGGCTCATGCGGTGGAAAACGGCAGAGACGTGTACGCTGTTCCGGGCAGCATATTTGATCTGGGACACAAGGGCACAAACATGCTCATACAGCGCGGCGCAAAGCCCGTGATGGAGGCAGACGACATACTTGGAGAATATCCGTATGTAAAGCTTTCGGAGCGGAAAAAAACTAAGAGTAGCCGCAAAAATGAGCCGGTACAGGCGGAACAGGACGGATTTGAGGGGCGGCTGATGGCTCTGCTCAAGGACGGGGAAAAGGATATTGACAGTATTATACGCGAGCTTGGCGTTGACGCGGCGCAGATGAATGCCGCATTGATAATGCTTGAGATACAGGGAAGCATAGTAAGGACCAGCGGAGGCATAAGGCTGGCATAATATTTTTATGAAAAAGGGACGGTCTAACAGCGCGGGCGCGCTGTATATATGTATGCCGCATTCGGCATGGGAATGGAGAGATATATGAAAAAGAACAAGCTGCTTATTGTGGAGTCTCCGGCTAAGGCGGGAACGATACAGAAGTATTTAGGTAAAAATTACAAGGTCGTGGCATCGATGGGACATGTCATTGACCTTCCCAAAAGCACTCTCGGCGTAGATGTTGAGAATAATTTTGAGCCGAGATATATAACGATACGCGGAAAAGGCACACTGCTGACGGAGCTTAAAAAGGAGGCTAAGAAAGCTGATGAAGTCCTGCTCGCTACCGACCCTGACCGCGAGGGAGAGGCTATCAGCTGGCATCTGGCAAACGCGCTCAAGATAGATCCGGGATCTGAATGCCGTGTCACATTTAACGAGATCACAAAAAATGCCGTTAAGGAGGCTATAAAAAAGCCGCGCAGGATAGATATGAATCTTGTGAACGCGCAGCAGGCAAGGCGCGTGCTCGACAGGATAGTGGGATATAAGATCAGCCCTATTTTATGGGAAAAGGTAAAGCGCGGGCTGAGCGCGGGGCGCGTTCAGTCGGTGGCGACGCGGCTCATATGCGACAGGGAGGAGGAGATCCTCAATTTTGTGCCGGAGGAATACTGGACTATAGAGGCTATACTCACCGCGCCCGGAACAAAGACAGCTTTTAGCGCGAGATATTACGGCTACGGCAGCGCAGAGGCTAAGCTCTCAAATGCCGCCGAGGCTCAGGCTGTGCTCGACGCTGTGAAAAAGAGCGAGTTCAGAGTGGAAAGCATAAAGGAATCAAGCAAAAAGAGAAACCCTCCGCCGCCGTTCACAACGAGTACGCTGCAACAGGATGCGTCAAGAAAATATTCGTATCAGGCGAGCAGAACAATGCAGATAGCCCAGACTTTGTACGAGGGCGTAAAGCTTGGCGGCACGCTGGGAACTGTGGGTCTTATAACCTATATGAGAACCGATTCACTCAGAATATCAGATGACGCCTTGAATGAGGCTGAGGAGTTTTTGAAGAATGAATACGGCAGCGAGAACGTAAAGCGCCGCCAGTATAAAACGAAAAAGAGCGCACAGGACGCGCACGAGGCTATTCGTCCTACCTCAATAACGATACGCCCGATAGATATAAAGGATAAGCTGACGCCGGAGCAGTATAAGCTCTACAAGCTTATCTGGGAAAGATTTGCGGCATCGCAGATGGAGGCGGCAGTCTATAAGCTCACAAGCGCGGTAATAAATGCCGACGGCTATATTTTCAAGGCGAACGGCTCGGAGATACTGTTCAAGGGATATATGAACGTGTATGTTGAATCCACCGATTCAAAGGAGGAAAAATCTAAGCGTTTGCCGAAAATGGAAGCGGGCGCTTCGCTCAAGCTTGAGGATGTTGACAGCAAGCAGCATTTCACGCAGCCGCCGCCGCGGTTTACCGATGCGGCTCTCATACGCGAGCTGGAGGAAAACGGTATAGGCAGACCATCTACCTATGCTCCGACCATATCGACTATAGTATCACGCGGCTATGTGCAGAGAGCAAAAAAGCAGCTCATGCCTACAGAGCTGGGCTTTGTCACCACCGACATCATGAAGCAGAATTTCAAGGATATAGTTGACGTTGAATTTACTGCCCATATGGAGGCTGAGCTTGACGAGGTGGAGGAGGGCGGACGCGACTGGGTGAGCGTGCTCAGCGAGTTCTATCCTGATTTTGAGCACAGCCTGGAGCAGGCTCAGGAGAATATCCAGAAAATTGAGATAAAGGATAAGGTGTCCGATGTCATATGCGAAAAATGCGGCAGGAACATGGTGTATAAGCTGAGCAAATTCGGTCAGTTCCTGGCTTGCCCGGGATACCCTGAGTGCCGCAACACCAAGGCGATACGTGTTGGTACCGGAGTCGAGTGCCCCAAGTGCGGAGGCGAGATACTTATCAAAAATTCGAGGAAGGGCAAGGTGTATTTCGGCTGCGAGCACTGGCCAAAGTGTGATTTCATGGCGTGGGATACGCCTGTTAAGGACGAGAAATGTCCTGAATGCGGCAGCCTGCTGCTGAAGAAAAACGGACGTAGCGCCAAAATTTACTGTTATAACGAAAATTGTAAATACGAACGGAAGATCGAAAAGAATGAAAAAGAAGATTAAAGTGATCGGAGCCGGCCTTGCCGGCTGCGAGGCGGCTCTGCAGCTGGCAAGGTTCGGCATAGAGGTGGAGCTGTATGAGATGAAGCCGAAAAAATACTCTCCGGCGCATCACAGCGGTAATTTTGCCGAGCTTGTTTGTTCAAACTCGCTCAAGGCGGAGAGGATAGAGAACGCGTGCGGACTGCTCAAGGAGGAAATGCGCTGCTTTGGCTCTGTAATGATGCAGGCGGCTGATGTGAGCCGTGTTCCTGCAGGCGGAGCGCTTGCGGTTGACAGAGATATTTTTTCAGCGTTCATAACTGAAAAAATAAAGAGCGAGCCGCTCATAACAGTTGTAAATGAGGAAGTTACCGATATAGATCCGGACGAGTATACTATAATCGCGACCGGACCTCTGACCTCCGAGGGACTTTCAGCGAAAATAGCGGAGCTTACCGGAGGCAGCGAGCTGTATTTTTATGATGCCGCTGCGCCTATAGTAACGGAGGAAAGCATTGATAAATCAAAGGTGTTTTTTGCCGCGCGCTATGGCAGAGGTACGGCTGATTATATAAACTGTCCTATGACCAAGGAGGAATACACAGAGTTTTACAACGCGCTTGTGAATGCCGAAACAGTTCAGCTCAAGGAATTTGAGAACGCAAAGGTGTTCGAGGGCTGCATGCCTGTTGAGGTCATGGCAAAACGCGGATTTGAAACGCTCACCTTCGGGCCGCTTAAGCCGGTAGGACTTGTGAATCCGGCTACCGGACGAGATGATGCGTATGCAGTGGTCCAGCTGCGCCGCGATAATGCGGAGGGCACGCTGTATAATCTTGTGGGATTTCAGACTAACCTTAAATGGGGCGAACAGAAGCGAGTGTTCTCTATGATACCGGGGCTTGAGAATGCGGAGTTTATAAAGTACGGGGTCATGCACAGGAACACATTCATAAATTCACCCGCTCTGCTTGATAAGTATTACAGAATGAGAAAATATCCGAAGATATATTTTGCCGGACAGATAACCGGTGTTGAGGGATATGTGGAATCGGCGTCAAGCGGGATAATGGCAGGGCTAAATCTCGCGTGCGCTCTTATAGGCAGAGAGCCTGTCGAGCCTGATCCGAAAACTGTGACAGGAGCGCTCGCACTGTATATATCTAACCCTTCAAACATGTCTTTCCAGCCTATGAACGCCAATTTCGGCATAGTCGAGGGGCTGGGAAAAAAGGTGAGGAAAAAGCAGGAGCGATATGCGATGATAGCGGAACGCGCGCTTGATACGGTAAAGAAACAGGCAGAGGCGGTTTATACAGGCACAATATAGGCAATTGTGGAACTGCGTTTCACAAGCGTGTAGATATATTATTAGGAGGAATGATCATGAACGAAGAAAACAATAATATTGAAAAGAAAGGCTCAGAGCAGCCGTCGCAGCCGCAGGTAAATGAAAAGATAAAATATATACTTATTGCGATAGCGGCAGCGCTCGTGGTGATAGTTGCGGTGTTAGTGCTGTTTTTCTCGAACGACGACAGCGGCAATACAGCCGATAACACGAACACAACCGTGAGCGAGCAGCAGAGCGTACAGAATGAGTCAGACACTTCAGAGGAGCAGCAGAGCGGAGAGGAGGCACAGGAGCCGGAAAAGACCTATACGCCTGTGTTCATGTACTTTGTGTCCAAGTCTGACGAGGGCTATGACGAGTATATGAGCATGATAGAGGAGCTGAAGGCAGAATACAGCGACAAGGTGACATTTGATATTGTCGATGTTGACGAGGAGCCGGAGTCAAAGGAGAATTTCCCTGTAGATGGAAACACGCCTATGCTGATAATGACAAATACAAATAACGACATAAGCGCGCTTGAGTTTAAATGCTCAGATAAGGCGCGTCTTGCTGAGGACATAGAAAAATCGATCGGTTCACAGCAGTAAATGCTGAATATTCCCGTACATAAATGCAGAAGATAAGCAGGAACGCATCAATACCGGCGCGCGCCGGGATAACGGAGGTACGGGAAATGAATATAAGAACAGATCTTGCGGTGGAGGCGCACGAGCTTTCACACGGAGAGGCAGAGGAAATATCAGGGGTAACGGTGGACAGATCCGCTCACGGCAGTATATCAAGGACTGCTGTGGATATTGTTAATG
>CALXSS010000074.1 GCA_944391225.1 uncultured Clostridia bacterium | reverse complement strand
ATAAAAATTATTTCTACCATAATTTTCACCAAGGAGGTTTGTTTTTATACTATTTACACAACTTTTTCCGCTGTCTCGCATTATGGGTTGCATATTACAACTTCCTGCGTCCTCACAGCATCAACAATTTCAAAGTGTTGAACAGTATTGAAGTGCTTGAATCTGCTGACACCATGCCCGATAAATGGCTGCTGCTCATTTATCTCGGTCAAAAAACTATCCTGAACCTTCAAAACAAAGTAGCCGAAGGCTGATCTGTTCTTAGATTTTGAGCCAGAGGCATGAAACAGTCACAAAATCGTAGATTTTGCTTGCCCTTGACAGTGTGGCGAATAAATGCTACACTGTTATTTGCGACGCCAAAATTATGATCTGTTCTTGAGTTTCTTACCGTCGGCATCTTTTAACAAGCATTTATTCGACTAAATGTCAAGGGTGACGGACGGTTTTTTATGACATTTGTTTTTCATATTCTACTTTACACTATCGTGACGCTGATGAGAGATCAAATATATCAAGCGCTTTCAGAGTACCGTCTGAGTTATACTCTGCAGCATAAAGCTTATCTCCCTCCATTACTGTGCCAGTATTTTTGATGATGCTTACAACACATTTTCCATTCTGTGCCGAAACACCGCTTATGGTATATGTATCAGTCTCTGGATCTTCATTCGTCGGTTCTATCGTGTATGTTTCTCCTGCAGCTACGCTAACGGCGCATGATCCATTCTTTGGCGAAACCACAAATCGTTCTCCGTTCCTATCGGTTATTGCAAGATTTGAATCATTATAGCTAAGCTCCATTGTTCCGCTCTTGACAGGAGTAAGCTCCGCTTTGATGAGCTTTCCGTCTGACCACTTCATGTCTATTTCTGATCCGTTCTTGCTCTTGATGCCTGAAATTTCTCCATTATCCCACGCGCTTGGCAGAGCAGGCAGGAAATATACACTATTATTATCACTCTGCATAAGCAGTTCTACAATTCCTGCAGAGCTGCCAAAATTACCGTCTATCTGGAACGGAGCATGGAAGTTGAAAAGATTTCCATAGGTCTTGTTGCCCAGCTGATAGCGGAACAGCTCAAGAGCTCTGTCTCCATCAAGCAGACGCGCCCACATAAGCATCTTGAAAGCGCATGACCAACCTGTATTGTCATCACCGCGGTTATTGAGCACAATCTTTGCTCCCTCCATAAGCTCCGGAGTATCACGGTTTATAAGAGTTCCGGGGAACAATCCAACAAGCTGAGAAATATGTCTGTGATGATCGTCGCCTATTGGCTTTCCGTTTTCATCGCGGTTATAAGCGGTTTCCTGCTCCCATTCCTTTATCTGTCCATCATCCCCAAGCTCTACAGGGTTTTTGATGTTTTCTCTTATCTCTTTCCATACTTCTGTCTTTTCGCTGTCTATGCCAAGGGTCTCCGCCGCGTCTATTGCATAATCGAACAGTCCTGCCACAAGCTGAAGATCGTAATAGATACCCTCCTGTGTAGGTCCCTGCTCCGGAGAACGGCTTGAGCCTGTTGTATAATAATACCCGTTCGGATACTTTTCAGTATCGTTTGTTGTTCTCTTGTTTGCGTACATGTACTGCGTATAGAAGTTGGCAGACTCCCTGAGTATAGGATAGAGCCTTTCTCTTAAAAGCTCAGTATCCCCAGTAGTTTCATACAGATCCCATACATTCTGCATAAGCCATGCAGTGTTTCCAGGAGACTGTATACTCATTGAACCGGTAATATCGGTAGTTCCGAATATAGATCCCTTAGCGTGCATCACAAACACATCATCTTCTTTTTTGTCAGAGTCTGCAAATACAACGCTTCCGTTTTCAAGCCTATATGACTTAGGAACTATCTTATAATAATTCTTTGATGTGATCTTACCCGCGGGCATCTGCGATTCTATCCAGCCTATAAGACCGAGCGCGCTCTCTTTCAGATTTGAATTGCCCGCGAACCAATAGTTCATTTCAATATTTATATTAAGCGTATATCCCGAACCCCATATCTCCGCAACAGACTGACACCATTTTCCCTGAAGATTTGCGGGAACGGTATCCTCTCTTGATGAGGCTATCATCATATATCTGCCGTAATTATAATATAGCTCCTCAAGATGCTTATCAAGCCCGTTGTAAGCTGCCTCATCATATGACACATGATAAGTTCCGTCGGGATCCTTTGTTGTTTTAACCACAGAGCCGTATTTAGCCTGAAGCTCATTTGTTGGTATATCGCATATCTCATTCTCATCTGTAAGCGAGAAATGGACTCTGTCAAAAAGCTCCTTATAGTCCGCTATATGCTCAGCCTTAAGCTCCTCATAGCTCTTAGCAGCCGTGTTTGCAAAACGGCTTTCAGCCTTGCTTATAGCATAACTTACTCCATCCTTATGCTTATACTGCTTTGCTGCTACATCTACCGTTCCGTCCTCACGTATTTCAAACCGGTCAGGATCATAATCTGTAGCGCAGGTAAGGATTATAGTTACAGAATCCGCGCCAGCTACACTCACCTTGCCATATTCATCTATGACCTTTCCTCCGTCTGCAACTACCTTTACCTTTGCGCAGTATTCCAGATCAGATTCTATCCCTTTCGATACCTGTCCGCCGCCGTAATACGGTTCTGAATCCTTTATCTTTCCTACTATTGTTATTATACCGTCCTTGGTTGTTATGTCTCCCGGATGTGCCATCACAGGTATCACATCAAAGCTGAGCGAGCCGGATTTATCCGCTGTATATCTCATTACTATCGACTGAGCAGGATAGCTTGCAAAATATTCTCTGCTGTATTTCACTCCGTCATATGTGTAGCTTACATGTGATACCGCCTCGTCAAGGTCAAGGTCTCTGTAATAATTGCTGACCTCCGCTCCTGAAGGGAGCCCAAAATCAACGAATAGGTTTCCGGCATTTACATATGAGTTAGGTCCCTCACCCATCTCCGTATTTATTTTGTTTGATGCCACCTCAGACTGGAAACCGCGGTAACCGCCCAGCCAAAATGTTTCCTCGTTGAACTGCATATGATCCTTGCCCGGCATACCATAGATCATGCCTCCCATATAGCCGTTGCCTATAGGCAATGCCTGCTGCTCCCAGTCTCTGCTGTGCTGCTCATATATATTTGACGTTGAAAAATATGCTCCGGTCTTATACCACAGCAGATTATCTTTTGTTATATCCGGATAATCTTGATCGTATGTATATTTTGCATTTGATTTTGTTGTATCCACCACATCAGGATCCACTCCGGCAGGAGCTGAAGAATTTACATTTGTTCCCGTTCCGACCTCAGGATTTGTATACCAGTCGCTTACTATAGGGATACCCTTATATATACCCTGCTCTTTAGTTTCAGTCTTTTTTGATATGACATTCCCATCAGCATCAAGAATCATCATTCTTACACCCACAGCCTCTCCAAGCTCCGCTGCCTCCGGCAGCTCAACAGAATACGCTGCCGCTTCAATTCTGCCGATATTCTGCTCAGACTCCATAATGATAACATTGTTCTTATCATACGCCTTAATTATTACATTCGCGTTCTCAACATCTGCTGACGAGCTTATGGCAAATTCCGTTATCGCAGCTCCTGATATTTCCGTCTTTCCGCTTGAGAGCATAAAGCCTTCAATATTCACCGGCGCTGACGCAATTTCATCCTCTGTTCTTATATAGACATCGAGCTTGGAGGAAAGATTATTTTCTGTAAATGTTCCCTTTATTGTTATCTTACCGCTTTGATCACCTATCCTTAGCACACCGTTCTCGCTGATAGAACAGCCTTTGCTCTCTCCCTCAATGCTCCACAAAGTTTCCTTATCCGGCAGTATCGCGCCCGTTTCAGCAATAGGTATCATATTATATGAATATTCGCCGGCGCTGCATCTGACTGTATCTCCAGCAAGCCGTTACTGTTTATTGTGATATTTTCAGCTGTTCCTGTTTCACCTTCAACAGAATATTCTATTTCCGCTCCCTGCATAAGAACTTCTGAATCTGTCAGCACATATTCGCCGCCCTTATTATATCCCAAAGTCCTGTACGCCTCCGCGCTGTATGATACCGTTGAAACAGCGCCCTCTCCTGGAAGATACTGAACGCTCATATCATCTGCTGCTGAAAGCTTTACCTTATCCGGCTGTGGAGAATATACCCGCAGGTTTGCAAGACCTATACTGTACTTTTCTGTAGATACTATACCTATATTCGTAAGGCTGTCTATTTTTGATATGTATGTATCAAACCTGCCGGAATGATCGTATACTGCACCATCCTCAGGATTTATCATATATATATCGCCTGAATCGTTATCTGTATTTACTTCCATGATATAATGCAGCCACTGATCTCTGTAAGCAGTTGCCTTTGATCCCGCTACCGCGTTCAGATAATCGCTGCCGCTGCCGCCGGATGATAGAATATTATCAGACAATCCCTGACTATTTCCTCTGTAGCCAATAACCCCTGCAACATTTTCACCCTGCATAAGAGCCAAACCTCCGGTCATACCTCCGCCTATCGCGTTTTCAGTTGTACCGTCCGCTTTCTGCGATGGTATCATCATGTCAAACTCTACGCATACATTTCCTTCTGCTTCAAAATCACCTGTTTTAAGCGCAGAACCTGCGGCGTCTCCATCAGCTATCATATAGTTGCCCACAATATCATCGTTATAAAATGATGCTGCTCCGCTGCCGCTCCAGCTCTCTATTGCCTCCTCACCGCTAAAATCAACACTGAGTATATCTGTATCTCCGCCTAATACAGGCAAAGTTACGCAGCCTCCCGCTATTGATGCGGCACACAATGCTGATATTATCTTTCTGTACTTCATCAAAATCCCTCCTTAACGATCCTGCGCTCCGAAATGTCCGTGATCCTCTATCTGCCACAGATCAAGCTCACCGTCCAGCTCCAGCTTCAATACAGTGCATATATCATCAAAGTCGCTTTCCACTAAATATATCCATTTACAGCCCGGGATATTTGCCCACGGCGCTCCGCCTGTTATACTATATTCAAGCTCCCGTCCGCTTGAAAGTGATGTTATCCTGTTTATCTTGTTACGTATGCCATTTATCATTACAGCATCAGATCTTCCGTATACAAATAAATACAGTGTCTTTTTATCATAGGATAGAACAGATCCGCCGCGGAAATAATTAGGCGCAAGACCTCGCTCGGTTTCATAAATAGCCTCGCTGTATCTTCCTATCCAATCTCCAAGCTGCTCCATCATGCTCTCAGCCTCCGGCGGCAGTTTTCCGTTTTCATAAGGTCCTATACCGAGAAGCATATTTGCTCCCATTGTTATCGCCTCAGTAAACAGTCTTACGACTTGCTTTACAGTCTTGAAATTCTTATCGTTAGGATTGAATCCCCACGATTCGTTGAACGTATGTACATATTCCCAGACCTCATCGGATATAGGTTGTAATGGCAATCGCTGCTCAGCAGTCAGAAAATCTCCATACCCGTCAAGTCTGCCGTTAATTACCGCCTGTGGCTGATGTTTCATTATTATCGAATGAGCCTTATCCACCTCCCACGAATAGCCGCGGCGGTAAAGCATTGCGTCTGTCCAAAACAGATCTATTTTACCGTAATTGGTGACAAGCTCCTCTATCTCTCCTCGGTATCTCTCAAGAAACCTGTTCTATATCTCCTGTTTTTCTCTCGGCACAGGCTCTGCGTCAGCTGTCTTTTCAGCCTTTGTTTGCCGCGGCCACATGGATGAATATTCTGCGCTCTGCCCTCTTAGCTTTATCATCTCCCCCTGCGTCAGTCCTGTCAGTATCTCCATATGGTCAAGATCAGACCAATCTGTATTTGAAAAATATATCCCGGTATACAAGCCTGCCTCATGCATAGCGTCACAATACTCCGCAATAAGATCACGTCCGGCAGGCGACTTTTTCACTACAGAAAGATCTGTATAACTCGTATCAAAAAGACACACGCCATCGCTGTGCTTTGCAGTAAGCACAGCATATTTTGCCCCGGATCTTTTTATCATCTCTGCCCAATGCTTCGCGTCAAATTCCGACGCCGTAAATCCTTTAAGCTGCTCCATATACTCATTGTAGCTCATTATCCCATTTGCAAACGCCCATGATTCAGCCGTTCCCCGAACGCTGTAAGCCCCCCAATGAAAAAATATTCCCAGCTTAGCTTTTTTGTACCAATCCTGCATCATTTCTCTTCTCTCCCTTATAGATTTATGATCATATTCTAATTATACAAATTGCAGTCAATTATTACTCGCATATATTTTAGGGATCGTACGGACTATTTTTATCAGATACAAAACAAGCTGCGGCTGGACCTCTAATGTATCCAGCCGCAGCCTAAGCTTATCTCAGTCTGAGTGCTCTATATCTGTTAAAGCAGGCAAATATCTCCTGTCTGCGAGGACGTGCCATATCAGCAACTGTTGATCTGCTCTCGCTTATCTCGGCAAGCGATTTTTCATCATATATTCTTTCATGCTCGTCAGCTATGCGGCGCATGTCTTTCTTTCCGTCAATTATATTTCTATGAGCATATAGTATACAGCGGCCAAGCGCCGTTACCTGCTCGCTGTCAACTATCTGCTCAGCATATCTGAGGTCGATGGTTTCTCTGTTTATCGACACACCATCCCGCGAAAGAGTCTTGATTTTGACTCTTTCACCGGCTGAAAGCTCCCTCAATGTTTCCGGTTTTCTGTCAAATGCCGGAGCATCAGTCGCAGACACAGGCTCTGCGCGCAGCTCGAACCGCTCCGCCTCTCTTTTAGCTTTAGCAGTAATGTCCTTAGGAACATATCTGTCCATCTGGATTATAGCATCTGCCACGCGGAAATATGACCCAGAGCTTCCGGCTACGATTATAGTTGAGATACCAAACCGCTCATAAAGCTCCCGTATCCTGTCGATAAACGGCGTTATAGGCTCCATATCACGGTGAATGACTCTCTGCATAAGCTCATCACGTATCATGAAATTAGTCGCGCTCGTGTCCTCGTCTATGAGGAACAGCGATGAACCTGCCTCCATAGCCTCTATCACGTTCGCCGCCTGTGACGTGCTGCCGCTCGCGTCCTCCGTATCAAAATGGACTGTATCCTTTCCGTTTGGCAGATCGTTTATAAACATAGATATATCTGTGCGCTTAATGCTTCTGCCGTCCTCCGCTCTTATCTTTACAGCAGTGCTGTCGGTTATTACATATTCTCTGCCGTCGCCAGCTATATGGTCGTATACGCCTGTTTCAAGCGCCTTTAACAGTGTTGATTTTCCGTGATAGCCTCCGCCTACTATAAGAGTAACTCCCTTTTTAATTCCCATACCTCTTACAACGCCCTTATGCGGCAGTTTGATCTCCACCTCCTGCTCCTTTGGCGATACAAAACGTATTCCGTCCCTCATCGGGCGCGTCGATACGCCCGATTCTCGCGGCAGCACGCTGCCGTTTGCAACAAACGCGCACAATCCAAGTTCCGGCAGAACCGACCTGATATATGCCTGGTCGTCAGACAGCTCAGCTACAGAGCGCATTTTCTCCGCGTCAAGATTTTTATATATAAGTGATCTTTTAACACATATCGGCAGAAAGTCAAATAATATTCTCTCAAGCTCACCTGAATTTATAGTTCTGCCGTATGCCGGAAAACCGACCTCGAATCTTATCAGCACATCGCCGCTTTCAGGAAAAACCGCACACGCCGTCCGCTCCAGCACCTCCTGACCGCAGCGGCTTACATTTATAGCGCCGCTTTTTCCCGAGCCTTTTGCCTTGTTGGAATACTGAGATGCCTGCCTGCCGAACAGTCTTGTAAGCTCGTCCTGAACAGCTATCCTCCGGTGCTTTTCGCTGTACAGCTCCGCGGGTATGCCGGCTGCCTTACCGCTCACGCGGATGCTGAGCTTTGACGGCGAGGCGAAGGGGTCGCCCTGCACATGATCTATCGACAGGCTGTAGCCCTGAAAGCTATACACTCCCTTTGTATCCTTATATGCCGGATAGCTACGTCTGTCTATCCTCTTTAATATATTTCTTAATTCCTCTGCTGTCTGCATAATAATACTCCTGTTCTGTAAATTCATATCATGTCCAAACCATGACTGCTGACAATATAATACCACATTTATATTTCTTTGTAAACACCAACAGAAAAAAAGAGGCAGCTGCAAAACAAATTTGCAGCCACCCCGCGGAGCTTTAGAAAAATAGTGCGGAACGGACGAAACGAAAGGGCGCAATCCCCCTATATAATTTATCTCCCGTAAAAAGCGTTATCAATCATACTCCGCCGCTGCTATGGTGAAATAGTCTCCCTTAGTATTTATATACACCGATGCCTCGCCGGCGGTCATATCCGAGTATTTTTTTGCAAATATGTACTCTTTTCCGCTTATGAGCTTTATATTAGTAAAAATGTTGCCCTTTAAGAAATCCTCATCTGGAACAAATACTATTGTTTTATCCTCCATCTGATCTGATCCCTTCAGTGTTCCATGCACCTTTATATATCCTCTATACTCTGAAACTGTTTCGTACATTACATAATGCGACTCTATCATTCCATTTTCATTGAATGACATGCCGTCTATCATAACAATATACACATCCAGCGCGTTGTAGAACATCTCGACCGCTCGTGCACGTGTAGCCGGCACATTCTCAGGCTCGTCTATCAGTCCAAGCCGCTCATTTATAACTGTTACCCCGTCAGGGTATCCACCCTCTGCCTCTATCATGTAAGAATAGCCTATCATTCTTTCAAGCATTGCAAGCAGCTCAATTTCAGTTATGCTGTTTTCGGGGCGGAATGTTCCGTCCTCATATCCGTCCGTTACGTTGTTCAATTTCATATAATACACATACGGATGATACCAGCTGCTCCAGTCAACATCGGAAAACCCGTCATACTCATATTCTGTTCCCGCGTTTAAATAGTCCTGTTCTTTCTGCTCAAATTTCTCCTCTGAATATGTATCCTCTACCCAGCTCCCGCTCTCCTCGTCATACAAAATATAATAGAGCATTTTAGCCGCCTCGCCCCGCGTTATTTCTCTGTCGAGCTTCAGCTCGCCGTCATCATAACCCGCGATTATCCCCAAACGCACCAACACATCGACCTCGCATGGAAGCTCTGCCATATCCTTAAAGGACATCATTTCCACCGGAGTATGCTGTTTACACAGCTCACTGTTGAACTCATATTCGGGCACATTGTTTTCTGTATCCTCTGCCGCAAAAGCCGCCGCGGTTGAAAACATGGCTGCTGCCGTTATAACTGCAGTAATTGCTTTTTTCATCATTCTTCCCTCACTTCCTGTTGCTCTGTATCGGATTTAATATCCGCGCCTGAACCGTAAGCGTAAACCTCCGCCTCGCTTTCGCCCTCCTCTGTGGCAGTAATGCTGAGGCTGCATCTTTGTCCTGCTTTTACCGGTACTCTCGCTGTTTTTTTCTCCGAACCGCTGCCGTCATATATGATCTCATTCGTATCCGCATCCACCACGCTTATACTGCCGCTGCTTGAATAAACAGACATTGTCGTATCAGTTTCAGATGTGAATATGTGACAGCTCTCTATTGTCTCGCCCTTTTCGTTAAAGCTCGCAGAAAATGTGACGCTCTCATTTGACAGATCCGCGGAACTCATGTTTTTTACATCATAATGTGGTTTATCTGTCGCCTGCGGCTGCGCTGTTGCTTCCGCTGTTTCAACGACCTGCTCAGTCTGCTGAGGCTCAGACGTTTCAACATATTCACCCGCCTCCGCCTTAACAGGCTCTGAATATCGCTTTTCATTATTGTCGTTTACTTTTTCGCTCGTTTTCTGCATCTTTTCCGGATGATCTATGACCTCGGCAGGCTCCTCGCTCGGAGCCTCTGTCACTACCGGCTTTGTGACAGCATCTTCAATAAACTCCGACACATTTTCAGGCAGGATCTCCCGCGCGCTGCTGAATCCCAACGCCGTTACTGAGCAGACTGCCATGGAAACAGCAGCCATAACGCCTGCTAATTTGATTATCCTTGAAGTTCTTTTGAACTCCGCTATCCTGATAAGCCGTGTTTTGATATTTTCCTTTGGCGATGCCATTGCCGTTGTAAAGGAATACCTGCGCTTTGAGGAATGCTCGATTATTGAAATGAGCAGTCTGCCGTAGTCCTTCCTGTCGTCAAGAGCCATATACCTCAGAACGCTCTCATCACAGCACAGCTCGCAGCTCTCATTCATAGAGCCTCTCAGCAGATACACAAGAGGGTTAAACCAGTGAATGCTGACCGCTGCAGCCGCAATAAGCTTTATTATAAGGTCTTTGTGCTTATAATGAATAAGCTCATGCGCGAATATGAGCTTAAGCTCCTCGCGCTTGAATCCTCTGTCAGGTATTACTATAGCAGGCTTTATGATTCCGAAAAGCAGAGGAGACGGCAGATACCCGCTTGTCATAACAGATATATTTCTGTTGACGCCAAGCTGTTCTCTGACCTCGTCATAAACCCGGAGAATATCCTCGCTGCGCGTCTCGTGGCTCACCTCCTTTATACCCCTGTATGAGCGGTGATAGCTCACAGCCGTGAACAGACCATATATCAGCGCAATGGCAAGCCAGAGCGCGAATAACAGCTTCAGCGGCTCAATTGTCATGCCGCTGCCCATGCTCCGCACTGCCGCGCTCACGTTATGCGAGATCTCTACATTCACTATCTTGGGTATAGTGAAAACCGCCTGCACAGGCAGCACAAGTATCAGCGCCGCAGAAACAAGCAGAGCATAATGCCATGTTGAATAGCGTTTTTTCATCAGCCTGCTCACCATAGTACCGAGCAAATACATAAGACTTCCGGATATGCTCATAAGTATAAGATTATATAAAAACCTCGCCATATAAATACCTCCCGTTAAAGGCTTTCAAACCATTCCTTTATCTCGTCTATCTCGCTTTGAGACGGCTTTTCATCGCTGTAAAGAGCAGCTATAAGATTTTTGAGTGAGCCGGAGTGCATATCCTTGATAAACTTCTCAGTGCACATTCTTTTATATTCCTCGCGCGAGATAAGCGGAGTATAATAATTCACCTTGCCTTCCTGCCGCACCTCCAGCACGCCTTTTGCTGTGAGCCGCTTTAAAAAGGTTCGGATAGTAGTGCCTTTCCACTCAGTATCAAGGCTCTGCTCTATACCCGCGCTTGTAACAGGAGAATCACTGTTCCAGATCAGCTCCATCAGCTCCATTTCAGAATCGGATATTTTCATGATCCACTCATTCCTTTCCGTTGGTATACCAAATGTTTTGCAAAACTTTGAGCTACACTCTGTCGCTCAAGTATATTATATACATAAACTATATTTTTGTCAAGACTAATTTATAAATTTTCTGTCTATTTTCATATTTTAACATATATTATGTAAGCGTAAGATATAATAATGAATTAAAATAATCTCCATTTTATAGGAAAATAGGATATAATCAATGTAGTCGAAAAAGCCTAATTGGAGGTTTTCGACTTATGAATGGATGTTTAATACAGTGGAACAAATATCTTTAGTAAAAGCAGATATACGTAAAAGCTTGGCGAAAAACTAAATTGGGCGATGTATGATTTGCCCGCCAAAAAATGCACGGAATATGTTGAAATGGAAGTTACAGAACAAGCTGAGACACACGGCATAACAGGTATGCTTATTACCGCTAAGGAATATAAACCTATTGAGTGTAATCGAATAGACAACAAAAAATATGCTGAAAGAACTTTTATTGCACAACTTACAGAAACACATTGTCGAATTCTTGCCGAAAGCTTTTACTAACGTCGTCTCGGCACTCCTTTTCTCGTGCCTGTGTCTCCCGGTTTCTGCGCATCCTCAAGCTCCCTCCTCCCGCCACCGGCGGCGGTCGCTTTCGGCTCAGTTAACAGCCGGGGCGGCTGTTCGCTATGCAGGGTCGTCTGCTC
>CALXSS010000073.1 GCA_944391225.1 uncultured Clostridia bacterium | reverse complement strand
GAAAAACTGTATGAAGTCCTCGGTGACATCAATGAGAATCATATCAACGAGGCAAGGGCATATCACAAAGCAAAGAAACCCATCTGGATTAAGTGTGGAGCTATCGCAGCTTGCTTGATGTTGGTTATCGGATATGTTCTTCTATCTCCCACAACATACAATGGTAGACTTGTAATTAACGAATACCATACCAATTCAACTGATAGTTATTATTCATCTCCGGCCTCCGGCGAAGTAGATTTCACATACGAAGTTAGAGAAGCTCTTGAGAAATATAAAGGTAAAAATGTGATTTTTCTGCTGACGTTTGATTTGTTCAAGGATGGTGGAATTACAGATGAAGAACGGAATGAAGAATATCAACGTCTTGTTTCTTTAGGGTATAAACTTTATTCTGCAAAATGCTGGACTTATCAAGGAGAAGGAGAAAAACAATACTATACCGTTGTCGTTGGCTACTTTACGGAAAGCGACCTGTCTCAATTTAAAAACAATTCTGAATATGGGTATATGTTTGATTTTGCAACAAATGGAGATGGTTCCGGGATTTCCGTTAACGAAGATGAAATTATCACAAGTTTTCCGATTGATTTTTCATAAGAAGATATAATAACTACCTGCAAGGGCAGCCGAGAAAATCGACTGCCCTTTTTCCATGCCTACGAGCAGAAAGGAGCGACCAGCTATGACGAAATAGAGAGAGAAAACCCGAGAGGAATTGACTTTCAAGACTTGAGGTGGGGGAATCATATGCCCCAGATGAATATTTCTACATCGGCTTCTGGATTTTAGTCCCCGGGAACACAAAAGGGAATTGGGAGAAAGAGATAAACGACAAAAATAAAGATTTCAAATTGGAAGAGGCAACAAAACAATACTATCTCTCGCACATTAACAAGGACTTGTTTTGCTGGGGGATATTGCATAAGAATAAGCTTGCTGCGATAGGCTCTATGTGTTTGTTTGAGCGCATTCCATATGAGGAAAATCTTAAAGGGTTAGAGGGGTACATATTAAATATATATACATCTCCAGCTTATAGAAAACAACGATATGCGCGTTCCATCTTAGATGAAATAATAAAATATTCAGCTGAAATCGGAATACAAAGATTATGGCTCAATAGCAGCGAAAAAGGGCATAGTCTATATTTATCATATGGATTTACTGATAAGCAAAATGAAATGGAATTGTTTTTATAAGACAGGTATTACTGCCAAAGCAACAAATATAATATTTTTTATTGTTTCTCACAATTAGCTTGACAAACGGAAAAAATAATGATATACTATACATGTCTACAGATGTAGAACAAATCCGTAATGGAGGTATTTTTATGTCGACAAAAAATATTAACATCGGTGAAGCGGAGCTTGAAATAATGAAAGTTATCTGGAAAGCTGGAGAGCCTATAGGCTCGGCGGAGATAGGCAGAGCTGTAGAGGGAAAGGGTTGGAAACGTACAACAATAGCGACTTTTCTGTCAAGGCTCGTTGAAAAGGGTGCGCTTATGACTGAAAGACAGGGTAAAGCGCTCTACTATACGCCGCTTATATCGGCAGCTGAGTACAGGCGGTCGCAGGTAGGAAGTCTTGTAAAGAATTTGTTTGATGGTTCTGCGAGAAATCTTGTTGCGGCTCTTTTTGAAGAAAAAAGCCTGTCTGATAAGGATATAGAGGAGCTTAAGGAGATATTCAGCGAAGAGGGTGATCAATAGGTGATAGAAAATATATTCAGAGCGATTTTTATTACATCTATAACAGGTTCGGCACTGACAGCGGTCTTGGCGATGCTGAAGCCGTTGACAAAGCGATTTTTCAGCTATAAGTGGCATTATTATATTTGGCTTGCTGTATTGCTTGTAATGATAATGCCGGTACGGTTTTCAATGCCGCAAAGAAACAGCGAGCCTGTTAATGAAGCAGCTGTTCAGTCTGTTCAGAGTGTGAACTCATCAGATGACTACAGAGCAGATGCACAGCAGCAGGCTGAAACAAATATAGTAACAGGAAATACAGCAGAACGAACGGCTGAAATAATAAAGCCTGTGGTGAACAGCAACAGGAATATAATTGGGTATATATGGCTGTTTGGAGCAGCGTTATTTATTATAATCGATCTTGTATCATATTTGAGATTGATTGTAATGGTGCGAAAAAATACGTCAGTTATAAGCTGCGCGGAGGTTTCGGAGATATATGGAGCTGCTCTGACGGTAAGAAAAGGAAAGGGACTATCATCTCCATTTATAATGGGAGTTTTTAAACCTGTTCTTGTTCTGCCAGAAACGGAGCTGAGTTCTGAACAGCTTGATAATATCCTGCGCCATGAAATGACGCATTTCAGACGCAGGGACATACTGTATAAATGGTTTGCGGTATTGGTCAGCTGTATCCACTGGTTCAATCCGTTTGTATATTATGTGCTGCACCAGATAAACACTGAATGTGAGATCTCCTGCGATTTGTCGGTTGTAAAGGATATGAGCAGTGAGGAAAAAATCAGCTATGTAAACACCATAATAGCATTATTGTCAAGTGAAAGGTCAAAAAGAATAACGCTTACCACGCAGATGGCGAGCGGAAAGGCGGCTTTGAAAAGGAGGTTTACAATGATAAAGAATTTAAAGGCAACAGGTAAAGCGGCATCGGTAACATCGTCAATAACGGCGGCGGTAATGCTTGTTACAACAGTGTTTGCAAGCGGCGTTATAGCAAACGAAGCAGGCGCGCACAGCGCGGGAGATATTGCTGTGCTTATGAATGGTCAGGAGGTAAGACTTGAAAGCAACCCATTCATTGACAATCAAGAGGTGTATGTTCCGCTCAGGGAAACTCTTAACGCCTGCGGCGTAGCTGATGAGAATATTACTTACAATAACGGAAGAATAGATATGGTTATATATTCATATGTTACTGACAGCAGCTATGGAATGCATATAGACATTGGTATGCCAAATATTACGTTTGATGACGATGCTGCCGGAGAGTATAAGCTTGTAAATGGAGCAAGAACAACAACTCATCCTGTCCTTATGCGTGAAGGAGTTACATATATTCCTATAGGTATGCTAAGCCGTATCAAGCAGTATGATGTAGAGCTTGCGGACGAGTCGGAGCATGTAAAAGGATTTCGTTACAATCGAGCTCTGCCGGTAAAGCTGCTTAGCGGACTCACCGTGCGCTTATATGATGAAAATGGATTTGATGTCATGATAGATGACTGGACAACAGCAGAAAGCAGAGATCCAGCAGATTATTATGAGGACGGCGAAAATGTTATAATAGGCAATGCGGCTGTGCAGGAAGTTCAGGGATACAGCTATGGAACAGTGAATGGCTATTATTATCCGACAGCTCCTGTAAAAAGGATACTTACAGATGATAATGGGCTGGTAAAAGCGATAGTTCCTGTAGAAAACCAGAAGCACGAGGCTATAAACGGAAGCGGGCTGTCCTCCGGGCATTGGTCCTCAGGCTGGGAGAATGCAGTATACAAATCCATGGGATTGGCTGGACATAATGAGCGTTATGCGAGTGCGTGCGGGATTTTTGATCCTGCAACAGCGTATTTGAATATGCAGAATGTCAACTGTTTTTATATCCCAGTGGAGCTTATAGCATATGAAGAATAATATATTATACAGATCGCTTTTTTGGGAGATAGTGTTCTGTTAAAAACGGCGGCGCTGATCGGAGAAAGGTCAGCGCCGCTGTTTTTCTGCTTGACGTTTTGATCCTGATATGATAGAATGTTTCAGAGAATATGCAGATACGCTTTTATCAGAATTATTTACTGCATATAGCAGGAGGTTTATTACATGGAATACAGAGTATATGACAGTCTCGTGGAGGATGCGCGGGCGATACGGGAAAAGGTATTTGTTGAAGAACAGAGATTTGAGCAGGAATTTGACGATATAGACGATTATGCCAAGGTGATAGTCTGCTATGACGGCGCAAGGCCTGTAGCCATCAGCCGGTATTTCAAGGACGGGGAAGAATGGCGTATAGGCAGGCTCGCGGTAATAGAGGAGTACCGCGGAAAGGGATTGGGCAGAGAAATGATAACAGAGGCGGAAAAGGCAATAAAGCGCGAGGGCGGCAGCTTTGTAAGCCTTGACGCGCAGCTGCGTGCGCAGTCCTTTTATGAAAAATGCGGCTACAGACCTGTTGGTGAAACATTTTTTGAGGAATACTGTGAGCATATAAAAATGGTAAAAAACATATAGCTTATTGATATTGTGGATAATACAGTTTGGCTGAACGGCAGCTGTATTATCTTTTTTTTATTTGATATCAAGGATGGGAGTATAATATGACGCAAATACTGTGATGATGGATACAATAACAAAAGTTTTTTATATATCTTTTTCTGTCAAGTAACATCTATCCATATATACATCTTAATTTTTGGAAACGATCTTTTTTATAAAAAAGAGAGTAAATAATATTGTTTATTCTAAGAAAATATGACAATATTTTGGTATGATTTTTGTTGATTTGTCAAAATATTATGTTGTTGAATAGTAAAAACTATGATATAATTACCTAAAAATATTAAAAAAGTGTTAATCAATCTCAAAAAGTATTAAAAACTGTGAATGGTGCTTTTGTTAAAAAGAGACTTGTTATTGATTTGAAATAAACGAGAATAATTCATTTTTTGTAAAAATGGATTAAAATAAATAATAAAAAATTTTTAAAATCAAAAAGTACAAGGAGTGAGCATATGAATATTTTTAATGTAAAGCATATGAAGTTACGGAGAAATGTCGTATCATTATTGACTATTCTCTCAATAATAATTACGTGTTTTGTACCGATCACAGCATTAGCAGATTCAATTGTGTCAGGGGTAGATATTTACACATCGTCAGGGCTGATATGCGCTGATCCTTCAGAGACAGCGGGGTCAAGCTCTGCGACTGTAAAAACTGGAGAGGCTTTTATTATAAAGCCATCTGCAAGTTTTTCTGCTACTGAGGTTACACAATATGACGTCAGGCTGTACATAAGCAATATGGATCATATAACACTTACGTATTTTAACAATGGCGGCGAGGTAGGAGAAACAAGAACGGTCGATGGTATAACATATACTGTAAAAGATGATAATGATGGCAGTGGCAGATATATATCAATAACCGGTTATGACACAGATGGCACTACGTTTGCGGTACCTATCAATGCTTATTTTAAGATGGATACTCCGAACGGAATAAGCAGTGATATCCGCCTGGTGATCAAAAATACATCAGACAACAGCACAGTAGAAAAGAAAGTGACATTGACAGCAAGCTCACAGGCGTCAATGAAGACCACTAAAAATGTAAGCCCTTCTGCTATGACCTTAGATAAACGCAATGACGAAACAGTTCTATCACAGGACATAGTATATACCGTTTCAGCTTTTTCAGGTGAAGCTGTTGATACGTCATGGAAGCGGCTTGAAAATGGAGAAGCGGCTATTGGGGAATATACTATTACTGATACGCTCACTCTGCCTGATGGGATGGAGTATATGAGCAGCAGCTGGCAGGACATTTTTGAAATGAGTTTTACTCCTGAAAGTGTTGTTATCAATGGCAATACTGCGACTATCAAGTACAAGGTCACATCTGATTCTACGGATATGCAGATCCGTGATTTCATCGGAACAATAAAGCTGAAAAAAGAAGCTGTCAAAGTAAACAGTGATGCAAGTAATTCATCAAAACAGATCCAAAATACAGCTGTAACAAACTACAGCATATACAATGGCAAAAAGAATATTGAAACAGAAACTGCTACAGCTTCAACAATAGTACAAAGACCTGCAGAAGGTGAGGTATCAGAGTTTTTTAAGTCTGTCAGCTATATAAAGGGTAATTATATCAGCTCAGGTCAGTACAGTATGTATGAAGGTGACATTGCTGTCTTTAAAATATCATACAAAAACAGCGGACAGACAACTCTTGCACCACAAACGATCACTGATACATTGCCCGATGGATTAGTGCTTTTGACAGAAGAAGAAGCGGTAGCAGCAGGTATCGGCAGTCCTGTTAGCGGAGAACCTCAATTAAGCAGTTATTTTTTATCGGGCAGTAGCATCACTATTAATACTCCGGAGATCGCGGCGGGTTCTTACTGTGATGTCTATGTTGCTGCTAAGGTCAGTGGGAATGTTGAGCGAACTATTACGAATAAAGCTGAGCTAAATGGAATCATAAGCGAAGCGACCGTATACCAGAAGGAAAAATCCCCGAAGATCTCAATAGACAAATATGCGGTAAAGACAGACAGCAGCGGGAATGACTTAGGCAGCACAGGTGTATATGAGACAGGGGGAAATATCAAATATTATATAAATATAGAAAATACAGGCGCGGAAGACTTAACTGATGTTTCGTTTACAGACTATTTTCCATACAAACAGCTGGAGGTTCAAAGCGCTGAGGTAGTGTATACAAGTAAAGGCGCAGTATGCGGTGAAATAACTAAAGGTGATGTAACTGATAATGGTGAGCAACTGTACAATGCAAATATTACGTCTTTACCTGCCGGCGGCAAGATAACTGTGGCTATCACAGCAAAGGATATACAGAATGAGAGTCTGTCTAATATCACTAATACTGCTGTAGCGAAAAAGGATAACATATCAGCAGAAGACAGCTGTGTTCTTGCTCCGGAATCCAGCTCATCAACTGAGGCAAAAATAGCGATAAGCAAGCAGCTTTTAACTGATCATAATGTCAAGGCGGGAGACAAGGTAACGTACAGAATAGTATTAAACAATATACCGGCGGGAGAATATATTAACGGAACAAAGCTGAAGATTTTGGATATGCTTCCTGAATGGCTTAGCTTTGATGCTAATTCAGTTTCTGTAACGCTTCAGGCGTGGTGGGAAGATCAAAATAATCCAGCAATGGTTTCGGTCGATCAGGCTGGTCAGCTTTTAACTTTCAATTACAGCGGTAATTCATGCGGAGGAACTATAATTATCCAGTATGACTGTATGGTAAATGAAAAAGCGTCTATCTCAGATGAGCTTGTGTTCAGAAATCAGGCAATAGTAGAGGGAGGCTCAACAGGAATAGCTGACTCGATCACCACAGCAGAAAAACAGGAAGGTGAAGCTGTTTCTGAAACAGGCTTGAAGGTAAGCAAACAGGCTTATGTTACAAGAGATAATGTTCAGTATAATATCGATGACATTGACGGTGTGATACGCCAGGGAGAAGAAATAACATTTAAGATCATTATAGAAAATACAAATACTACCGATGATGGCGATATAACCGACTTTATCCTTACAGAAAATATGCTTGGAGATTATATGATCTCAGCATCCTATGATTATGGCATAGGTATATCTGTTGTTCAGGATGAATGCAGCGGTGTTGAGTTCAAAAAGGATTACAGCGGAAATTATGATCCAGGAAATGAATGTCATTACAGTGGTAAAATAATGATGTACCCGGATCAGCTTTTGGATTATTATAGTCATGGTTCCGGTACATTTTCACAGATCAAGCCGATCGATATAAGATTTACAAATGAACGTGTTAGCTATAATACACAGGCTGTTTATTCAAATTCAGGCTTTAAGCTTAAGCACGGCGGCAAGCTTGTGCTTGAATATAAAGCTGTTCCAGCGGAGACTTTTACAATAGGTTCAAACAGTGTCAGTGTTGATGGCTCTGCAGAATCAAGAGTTGATTATATGATGCTGTCCGGTTTATCTATAACCAAAAATTCAAGCATTGACGGATCAAATAACTGGAGAAACCCTACGGAATATATCTGGGACACAGATGCTCAGATAGACGATGGCAGGATATACTATAAAGTCAGTATAAAAAATGAAACGAGCGTACCTTATACCTCTAATGTGTATAAAGCTGATAATGGAACTTATTTAGTTGACGAGCTGCCGGAGGGAACTATCTTGAATGGCAGCGGAACTGTATATTTGAACGGCGAAAAAATAGACAATGTTAAATTTTACGGAGGTAACAGCTACACGGACGTTTCATGGGAAGAAATAAGTGATAATAACTCCCAGGCATATAAAAGCATAGCTGTTTTTATTGGCGAGCAAATAACAATAGGCGGCGGACAATCGCTTGATATATATTATGATGTCAAACTCAGTGATGAATTAAAAACCGCATTAAAATCCGAATTGGAGTCCGAGGGTACATATCGCTCAGCAGAGTTAGCCAACAGCGTATACTTCCATGGCGATAATAAGTTTGAGGTGTACAATGCAGGCAGGAATACCGGGATCATATCTGATACTATAACAGACTCAAATACGGTAATAGTAAGATCAAGCGCGATTCAGCCTGGCATTAAAAAAGAAGCCTATGGTTATTTTGCACCTCAGTCAAGCTCTATCATCGAGAACAGCTCAGGTACTGATCTGGCTCCGGGTGCATATCTCATATGGAAAATAACAGTGTATAACGGCGGCTCTGATGGCGGAAAGACAATGAAGGATTATACAGTAACTGATACTGTTCCTGAAGGATACGTTTTCGCGGCGGGAAAAAATAATTCGCAGAATGTTTCATATCCATCAAGCCTGTCAGATGAGCTGTTAAAAACAGGTGCTGTTGTGAAAGTCGACAGCAACGGAAACAGGACTTCTCTTGCAAAGCTTGATCCTGCGACAGATAACAACAAGGTCACATGGACGTTTAATGGCGATCAATATGCTTTGCAGCCGGGTGAGCATATAGAATTTACTATGCTTACCATACCGGAGAATGAAGACAGTACAACAAGCGGTATCTATAGGAATGTAGCCACTCTTACAGCATCAGATAAGATATATAAAGAACGCGTATATGCAGGTGTTTATGAGGATGGTTCAATAACAGATGATGCCTCTTTCGCGCTTAACAGTATTGCTACTGCATCTGAAAAGGTTATCGTCGGAGATATAGGAGAGGATGGAACAGTTCAGTATAAGCTTACTGTAAAAAATGAAAGCTCAAGTGATGATATAACTAACCTTTGTATAATCGATAAGCTGCCATATTTAAATGATACGGGAGTATTGACGGAACAGAAGCGCGGCTCGCAATGCGGCGTGGAATTTGTTTCTGTAGATAAGATCATTGTTGCTGGTTCTGATATGACGGATATTGACAGCAGAGTAAGCTACGCAGCTGTATCGGATGTTGTTTTTGCTCCAGCTGATTCAGACTGGAATGGTGAAAATGGCAGGGTTACATGGAAAAACGATGAAAACAGTAAGTCATCAGCAAAGCTGGTTCGTATCAATATTGGTAATTTGTCAAAAAACACAACAGCGGAAATATATCTGACAGTAAAGATATTGCCTGATATTTCGCTAAAGACAAATACAGTTTATAATACCTTTGGTTATTGCTATGATGGAAATAACGCGCAGAATATGGCAGCAGAAGCAGCTAAGATCGGCGCTGATTACACTGCTGCAGTAGATTCCGGAGTATTAAAGGTCAAGAAGGTTTATGCAGATTATACAGGTGAAGAAAAAACATTTTATTTTACTGTATATGATGGGCTTTATAATGAAGGTGGAAATATAATAGAAACTAAGCCTATAACGCTGACGGGCGATACATTGGGGAGACCGGTCAGTTCGGAGATATTGTTTGATAATTTGCAGTATCCTACTGTTGTCGGGGCAAAGTACAGCTACTATATCTATGAAACCGATGCTAATGGAATACCAATAAAGCAAAGCGATGAGCTTGGATATACCATGAATACAGGCTTTTATCGTATCGATATACCTGACAGTGTTTATACACCTGTAGCAAACGGTGAATATTGTATGATAAAACGTGATTTGTCTTTAAACCGTAAGGAATCTTCAGCAACTTTTTCAAATCTGAACCTTCCTAAAAATGCGAGTGCCGAAGTTACTCATGTATTTTATGCTGATGTTCCAACAGACAATAATTCAAACTCATTCAGCAGTGAAATGATCTCCGGATATAAAGAGTATGAGAACGGAACACTGAAATCAGAAGTAATAAAGGATAATAAAGCTGATCTGGATGTGAATTATGAATACAGTTCAGGCGGAGATACGCTTATTAAGAATGTGATAGGAGACGGGTGGGGAGGAAACCAGGGACATACGGTTTCTACAGGCTTCCTTGCGAAGATCAAGGGTGGAAATATACCAACTCCGTTCAATATGATCAACTGGAAGATAAATACTCTTAATAAAGGAAGTTATATGAGATTAACGGAGGGTGAGTTCGATGAGCTTACAAGCTACGAAATTCAGCTTAGTCCCGTATTTACAGATGGAGATACAGGAACAAAGATATATCAAGTTCAAAGTGAACAGTCTATTGAAATAGATTTGCAGGACCCAATGCCATATATAACTCTTGCTGCTGACTCAACAGCATACATAGGTATTATAGTTGATGGTATTTATGATAAGGATGCGTTTGCCACTATTGAGCTTGATGCTGAATATTCGCAGGAGAAAGTAAGCAATACACTATCGGCTGCTTTAGAAGCAGACAATGCTGAATATGTAAAAGTAAAATCACCTATCCAGACAGGCGCTTTTAGAAATCCTGAGGGCGCAATAGCGGTTATTACAGCAGAAAATGCTAATAGCTGGACTGAATTTTCAAAGACATTTTCAGCGATAGAGTCATTCAGCGGAAAGCTTAAGCAATCTGTCAGAAGTGATGACGGCTATTTAGCGATATATGCCTCGTCCGCTAAGAATGTGACTTTGGGTAATGATAAAGCACATGGAGATTATATAAGCGTTGGTTCTATAGGCTCACCGGGTACAAGCCAAATGTCAGGATGCGTTGCTTTGAATTTGAATGAGGGCTGTACTATAAAAGTTAAAGCTGCAAGCGGAAGCGCGGAGAAAGCACGAGGCATGGTCATATACGATGAAACAGGAAGGAATTCTTGTATAGAAACAACTGAGAGTATGTACGGAACCCCAAGTAGCCTTAACTTGACTTCTTATGACGGCAAAGTAGATCAGGAAGCTTTCTGGATGAAAAGCACTGAACCAAAGGAGTTTACAGCAACCGTTAAAACCGGTGGTATGGTATGTATAGCATCGGCAAATAGCGGGATAAGGATATATAGCATAGAAATTATTCCTTCATCAAGCGTTCAGTAACGATGATCATATATAGCAGACTGAAAGCAGAAATAATTGTTATGTTAAGATTTTTAAGGAGGTATTGCTATCA
Organism: uncultured Clostridia bacterium; assembly: GCA_944391225.1. GTDB lineage: Bacteria > Bacillota > Clostridia > UBA1381 > UBA1381 > Ornithomonoglobus. The sequence goes on along the minus strand of CALXSS010000073.1, from coordinate 773 downwards.
TGAAAAATTCTTATGCTGTCCCAGTGATCAATATAATGTATATGGATAGCGAAAACATCAGTATGGCTAATAACAATGGTCTAACAGCTTCTGATTACACTGCTGCTCAGCAAACGACCGGTATGATGGGAGATGTATTGAACAACTCATCACCTGTAAATATTACAACTGTCAAGGTAATGAACGTTATCAAATTGAGTCGTTAATAACTGTGTTGGCATTGGTGTTTTTATAGATATTATTTCATATATTAACGAGATATTAGAGCGGCAAAGATAGGATCTTGCCGCTCTATTGTTATACTTTCGTTTTCTTATTCCTCCTCGTCTTTGTTGAGCAAAAGATAGATAGTAAGCAGACTTGCTATGATACCTAATATCGATGAAATAATGCTGAGTGCTTTTTTCATCGTTTTTCACCTCCTGATATTTTATGACTGTTTATCAGCTGCGCGAATTTGCGGCAGCCTTCATTTCCTTAACGTATTTTCCGACCTGCTCAGCGGCGTCTTTGCCGTATTTTTCGATTATCTTTATTATTGCCGAGCCTACTATTACACCGTCTGCCTTTGACGCCATATCGGCAGCCTGCTCAGGAGTTGATATGCCGAATCCAATAGCGCAGGGGACATCTGTGTTCTCACGAATTACTGATACTATGGAATCCAGATCAGTCGTTATCTTGCTCCTTGTTCCTGTAACACCGAGGCTTGAAACAAGATAGATGAAACCGTCTGCCTCGCTGCATATCATAGCTATTCGATTTTCAGATGT
>CALXSS010000072.1 GCA_944391225.1 uncultured Clostridia bacterium | reverse complement strand
ACCTCCGGCGAAAAGCCGAGCTGATCGTAAAACCAGTACAGTGTCTCAATATCATTATTAGCGAGCGTTTTCCCGAGCATCTCCTGAGCTATCAGGCAAAGATCGGAAAGTGTTTTGTTGCCGCTTATTATGTCTTCTATATCATCGATCGATTTTTTGTCGTTTTCCGGTGAGAGCTCCTCGTCTACCGACTTCTTTATTATGACTGTGTCGCCCTTTCCCGACATTATACCTTTATCGTTCCAATACTTTATAGCGTTGACCACATCGGATTCAATAAGACCAAGCTTTTTTGCAATATCGGCGGTGTTCATGCTCTTGCCCGTGGTGGCAAGCAGCATTATATATATGTATACCATAACATACGATGCGTTAGAGGACGGCATTATATGCTCAATAAAGTCTTTCGGTATAGGCACAAAATCCATGTTGAATTTAAAATCCGGCATATTATCTCCTCCATGCCGCGTTGCGGCTTTAAAATATAGATTATATTTTATCATAATGCGGCGGCACTGTCAACAGTCCAAAAAAAATTTTTAAAACCCGCGGTTTTATGTTGACAATGACATGGATTTGTGTTATAATAATAAAATCAGAAGTTTGCCCTGAAATGATAGGAAAAGATTTCCGACACCGCAAAAATCGCATAAAACCGCCGTTTTTTGCCATTCGGGGCGTTTACACACAGATACTAATTGATGAGGTGATTTTCTAAATGTTACACGCACAGAAAGCCGGAAAAAACATACGACTCAGCTATGCGAAAATCAAAGAGGCTTTGGATATGCCAAATCTCATTGAGATCCAGAAAGATTCCTACAGATGGTTTCTCGAGGAGGGACTCAAGGAGGTCTTTACCGATATATCCCCTATCAAGGATCATGCGGAAAAGCTGTCGCTTGAGTTCTACGATTATCATATTGACTATAATCCGAAGTACACTGTTGAGGAGTGTAAGGAGCGCGATGTAAAATATGCGGCTCCGTTAAAGGTAAGTGTAAGACTTATCAACAATGAAACAGGCGAGATCAAGGAGCAGGAGATCTTTATGGGTGATTTCCCGCTTATGACAGAACAGGGTACATTCATTATAAACGGCGCTGAGCGTGTTATCGTCAGCCAGCTTGTACGTTCGCCGGGAATATACTATGAATTTGAGCGCGATAAGAACGGTAAGCCGCTTTATAAGGCTACTGTAATACCGTACAGAGGAGCATGGCTCGAATATGAAACGGATTCAAACGATGTATTTTCCGTAAGAATAGACAGAACCCGTAAGCTGCCGGTAACGGTTCTTTTAAGAGCTATGGGGCTTCAAACCAACGGTGAAATAATAGATATGTTTGGCAATGATGCAAAGATCACCGCTACACTTGAAAAGGATCCGTCCACAACAAGAGACGAGGCTTTGCTTGAAATATATAAAAAGCTGCGTCCGGGCGAGCCGCTCAACGTAGAAAATGCCGAATCACTCATTACAAATATGCTTTTTGATCCTAAGCGTTATGATCTTGCGCGCGTGGGAAGATATAAGTATAATAAAAAGCTTGAAATAAAGGCGCGTATCAAGGGCTACAGACTCGCGGAGGATGTAGTTGATCCGAGAACGGGCGAGATACTTGCCGAGGCGGGCGAGGTCGTTTCTGCAGAAAAGGCTGAGCTTATCGACCGTGCAGGAGTAAACCTTGTAGAGCTTGAAATAGAGGAGCAGAGAGTAAAGGTATTCTCAAACGATATGGTATATCTTAAGGAATACGTTGACTTTGATATAGATGATCTTGATATACACGCTGACAAGGTAAGAAGAAGCGTTCTTAACGAGATACTTGAAAATGCCGAGGGTGACGAGGAGGAGGCAAAGCGCCAGATAGAGCTCAGAATAGCGGAGCTAAGCCCTAAGCATATAACAATAGAGGATATATTCGCATCGGTAAACTATTGTCTTAACCTTGGAAAGGGTACAGGCACATGTGATGATATTGACCACCTTGGCAACAGGCGTTTAAGATGCGTAGGCGAGCTTTTGCAGAATCAGTTCAGAATAGGTCTTTCAAGAATGGAAAGAACTGTGCGCGAAAGAATGTCAACACAGGAGCTTGAAATAATAACTCCGTCGTCGCTTATAAATATTAGACCGATAATAGCTACAATAAACGAGTTCTTTGGCTCATCACAGCTGTCGCAGTTCATGGATCAGCCTAACCCGCTTGCGGAGCTGCGTCATAAGAGAAGAATATCAGCTCTCGGTCCCGGCGGTCTTTCAAGAGAAAGAGCCGGATTTGAAGTGCGTGATATCCACTATTCGCATTACGGCAGAATGTGTCCTATAGAGACTCCTGAAGGTCCTAACATCGGACTTATAACCTCGCTTGCAACATTTGCGCGTATAAATGAATATGGCTTTGTTGAGGCTCCGTACCGTAAGGTCGTAGACGGTAAGGTAACAAATACTATTGAATATATGACAGCTGATGTTGAGGACGGATATATAATCGCTCAGGCTAACGAGCCTCTCACTGAGGACGGATCATTCCTTTCAAAGAAAGTATCTGCCCGTCATAGAGAGGAGATACTCGAGGCAGATCCTTCAAGAATAGATTACATGGATGTATCGCCGCGTCAGCTCGTATCGGTAGTAACGGCATGTATCCCGTTCCTTGAAAACGATGACGCTAACCGCGCGCTCATGGGTTCAAACATGCAGTGTCAGGCGGTGCCGCTGCTCACAACTGATTCGCCTATCGTAGGAACAGGTATAGAGCATAAGGTGGCAAAGGATTCAGGCTCTGCAGTGCTTGCAAAAGAGGATGGCGTAGTTGAAAAGGTAGACTCAAACAGAATAGTTATCCTCAGTGATACAGGAAAGAGATATGAGCATAAGCTTATAAAATTTGCGCGTTCAAACCAGAGCACATGTATAAATCAGCGTCCTATAGTAAAAGAGGGCGAAAGAGTATCGCGCGGCGATATTATAGTAGACGGTCCTGCAATGGATAACGGCGAGCTGGCTCTGGGTAAGAACATCCTCATCGGATTTATGACCTGGGAGGGCTATAACTATGAGGACGCTGTTCTTATAAGCGAAGAGCTTGTTAAGAACGATGTATTCACCTCTATCCATATGGAGGAATATGAGTGCGAGGCTCGTGATACAAAGCTCGGCGCAGAGGAAATAACAAGAGATATCCCGAACGTTTCAGAGGATGCTTTAAAGGATCTTGATGAAAACGGTATCATAAGAATAGGCGCGGAGGTCCATGCGGGCGATATTCTTGTGGGTAAGGTAACGCCTAAGGGCGAAACAGAGCTTACAGCAGAGGAACGTCTGCTGCGCGCGATATTCGGTGAAAAGGCGCGCGAGGTGCGTGATACATCGCTCAGAGTTCCGCACGGCGAGTCGGGTATCATAGTAGATGTAAAGAAATTCTCACGCGAAAATCAGGACGAGATGTCACCCGGCGTTAACCAGTCGGTAGTATGCTATATCGCTCAGAAACGTAAAATCAGCGTCGGCGATAAGATGGCTGGTCGTCACGGAAATAAGGGTGTCGTTTCAAGAGTTCTCCCTCAGGAGGATATGCCGTTCCTTGAGGACGGAACTCCGCTGCAGATCGTGCTTAATCCTCTGGGCGTACCTTCGCGAATGAATATAGGACAGGTGCTTGAAATGCACCTGGGCTACGCATATAGATGCCTCAGCCTCAAGACAAGAGAGGAGCTTGAAAAGATATCAAGCGACACGTTCAGAGAGGCGGTACTGACTGCTAAGGACGCGGCAAGACCTGGCAGATTCATAAAAATCGCAACACCGGTATTTGACGGCGCTCAGGACGCTGATCTTCAGGAGGCGTTCAAAGAGGCAGGACTTAATGAAACTTATAAATCAGTTGTATATGACGGAAGAACAGGTGAGAAGTTTGACAATCCGGTTACGGTAGGTATAATGTATTATCTCAAGCTGCATCACCTTGTAGACGATAAGATCCACGCTCGTTCAACCGGTCCGTACTCGCTCGTAACACAGCAGCCGCTCGGCGGTAAGGCTCAGTTCGGTGGACAGAGATTCGGAGAGATGGAGGTATGGGCGCTCGAGGCTTATGGCGCAGCCTATACACTTCAGGAAATACTGACTGTTAAGTCGGATGATATTGTAGGACGAGTAAAGACCTATGAAGCTATAGTAAAGGGCGAGAATATTCCTAAGTCGGGAGTGCCGGAGTCGTTCAAGGTCCTTGTAAAGGAGCTTCAGTCGCTTGCGCTTGATATAAGAATACTCAACCACAACATGGAAGAAATTGACCTTGACGCATCGTTTGACGATGATGAAGCGGATACTGTAAGCGAAGAAATTGTTGAAACAATGGAGGAAGGCGACGGAATATCAGATTCGTTCGATGAAAGTGATCTTGATGACGCTAACATGCTTCTTGAAGATGACGATCTGGAACCGGAGATAGGCTTTGATCTGGATGACAGCTCAATGGCAGATTTTGACGACAGTGATTTTTGATGTGTTTTGACAATAAAGCTATGGAGGATTTTAAATGTTAGAATTTAACAGCTTTGAAGCGATAAAAATAGGTCTTGCTTCACCGGAAACCATTCTCAAATGGTCATACGGCGAGGTTACAAAGCCTGAAACAATAAATTACCGTACACTCAAGCCCGAGAGGGATGGTCTGTTTTGCGAAAGAATATTCGGACCTACAAAGGACTGGGAATGTCACTGCGGTAAGTATAAAAAGATCAGATTCAAGGGCAAGGTGTGTGAGCGCTGCGGAGTTGAGGTAACAAAAGCAAAGGTCCGCCGCGAAAGAATGGGACATATCGATCTTGCCACGCCGGTATCTCACATATGGTATTTCAAGGGCGTGCCATCGTCAATAGGTCTTATGCTCGACCTTTCACCGCGTCAGCTTGAAAAGGTACTGTATTTTGCATCGTATATAGTAACCGATGTAAACAATGATCTTGTAAACAACGATCTTGTTGTAGGACAGATACTTTCAGACAGAGAATACAATGAGTATCTTGAAAAATACGGAAAGAACGCGTTCACAGCGGGAATGGGTGCGGAGTCCATCAAAAAGCTGCTTGAGGCTATTGACCTTGAAATGCTCGCAGCAGAGCTCAAGGCTGATCTTGAGGATGCTCAGGGACAGAAAAAGGCTCGTATAATAAAGCGTCTTGAGATAGTAGAGGCATTCAGACTCTCAGGCAACCGTCCTGAATGGATGATACTCACAGTTGTTCCGGTAATACCGCCGGAGCTTCGTCCTATGGTACAGCTTGACGGCGGACGTTTTGCCACAAGCGACCTTAACGATCTTTACAGACGTGTAATAAACAGAAACAACCGTCTTAAGAGACTTCTGGAGCTTGGCGCGCCTGATATCATTATAAGAAATGAAAAGCGTATGCTCCAGGAGGCTGTAGACGCGCTTATAAATAACGGCCGCCGCGGCAGGACAGTAACAGGACCGGGTAACAGAGCGCTCAAGTCGCTTTCAGATATGCTTAAAGGTAAGCAGGGACGATTCAGACAGAACCTGCTTGGTAAGCGTGTTGACTATTCGGGACGTTCGGTTATCGTTGTCGGACCGGAAATGAAGATATACCAGTGCGGACTTCCTAAGGAAATGGCTATAGAGCTGTTCAAGCCGTTTGTAATGAAGGAGCTTGTTTCAAGGAACATCGCGCACAACATAAAGAGCGCAAAGCGCATGGTAGAGCGCACACGCCCGGAGGTATGGGATGTGCTTGAAGATGTTATAAAGGAGCATCCGGTACTTCTGAACCGTGCCCCCACACTTCACAGACTCGGTATCCAGGCATTTGAGCCGCGTCTTGTTGAGGGACGCGCCCTTAAGCTGCATCCGCTTGTATGTACTGCTTATAACGCCGACTTCGACGGTGACCAGATGGCTATCCACGTTCCGCTCTCCCCCGAGGCCCAGGCTGAGGCGCGTTTCCTTATGCTTTCGGCAAATAACCTGCTCAAGCCTCAGGATGGACATCCTGTAACAGTTCCTACACAGGATATGATCCTCGGCTCATACTATCTTACTATTGTGCGCGAGGATTATAAGAAGATATTTGAGACAATAAGCAATGATCTTTCAATGCAGGCAGCATTTGAGGAGCTTATCAGAAACGCTTCTGATGAGAACCCGAAGATAGTTGACGAGGAAAAGTCAATAGAATCATTCACATCATGGCAGAGCGCGTTTGAATATGTGCTCGGACTTGAAAAGGTAATGCTCAATGAGACGAATATCTCAAACGAGAATCCAATAACTATAGTAACAGCCGTAAAGCCGGTAACTCTTTCTATCAACAGTTTCCTTGCAAAGGCAAAGCTTGTTACAAAGAAAAAGTTCCTTTCGGCTGACGAGGCTTTGCTTGCGTATACAACACATGCTATAACACTGCATGAAAAGATACTTGTTCAGGTAACAAAGGAAATAGACGGCAAAGAGGTCACAAGACTTATCGAGACTACTGCCGGACGTATAATATTCAACAATAATATACCGCAGGATCTCGGCTTTGTAGACAGAAGTGATCCTGAAAAGGCTCTTGATTATGAGATAGACTTCATAGTAAAGAAATCTCAGCTCGGAGACATAATCGCAAGATGTATAGATGCTCACGGAACATCTATAACAGCGGTAATGCTTGATAAGATCAAGGCTACAGGCTACAAGTATTCAACGCTCGGCGCATTGACCGTATCGGTTTCGGACATCAACGTTCCAAAGGCAAAGCCGGCAATACTTGCAGAGGCTGAAAAGAAGGTCGAGGCTATAACAGCCCAGTACCGTTTCGGTTTGCTCACAAACGATGAGCGTTATCAGCAGGTAATCAAGATCTGGGCAGACGCGTCATCGCAGGTAACAAAGGCGATGCTCGACCACCTTGGTGAATTCAATCCTATCTACATGATGGCTGATTCAGGCGCCCGTGGTTCGACGAACCAGATCAGACAGCTTGCAGCTATGCGTGGCCTTATGGCAGATACACAGGGTAGAACAGTTGAAATTCCTATCCGCGCTAACTTCCGTGAGGGTCTTAACGTACTTGAGTACTTCGTATCATCACACGGTGCGCGTAAAGGTCTTACCGATACAGCGCTTAGAACTGCCGATTCAGGTTATCTTACAAGACGTCTTGTTGACGTATCACATGATGTTATCGTGCGTGAGATAGACTGCGGTACAAACAAGTATGCAGAGGTAGAGGATATTCGTGACGGTAACGAGGTAATCGAGCCGCTTTATGATCGTATTGAGGGACGTATTTCCTGGGAGGATGTAAAGGATCCGACAACAGATGAGATGATCGTAAAGGCGGGCGATATGATAACTCCGCGTCAGGCTGAAAAGATCGTAAAAGCAGGCATTTCAAAGGTCAAGATACGTTCTATACTTACATGTAAGTCAAAGATAGGCGTATGTGCTAAGTGTTACGGAAAGAACCTTGCAACTGGTACGCTTGTAAATATCGGCGAGGTTGTAGGCGTTATAGCTGCTCAGTCGATAGGCGAGCCTGGTACACAGCTTACAATGAGAACGTTCCATGCCGGCGGTGTCGCAACAGGCAGCGATATCACACAGGGTCTGCCGCGTATCGAGGAGCTTTTTGAAGCAAGAAGACCTAAGGGTGTTGCTATCATATCCGAGATAGAAGGTAATGTAAGAGTAAACGATTCAAAGCAGAAGCGCGAGGTCGTTATAACAAATGACGAGCTGGGCGAGAGCAAAACTTATGCTATCCCATACGGCGCATCTATCAAGGTCCACGATGGCGACTATATCGAAAAGGGTGGCGAGATCACAGCAGGTTCAGTTAACCCGAACGATATACTCAGGATCAACGGACCTGACGCAGTTCAGATGTATATCACACGAGAGGTTCAGAGAACATATCGTATGCAGGGTGTTGATATCAATGATAAGCACGTTGAGGTCATCACAAGACAGATGCTGCGCAAGGTTCGCATAGACGATACAGGTGATACAGATCTGCTTATAGGCTCGCTTACAGACCGTCTTGAATTTGAAGATGCAAATGAGGAGGTAAAAGCAAAGGGCGGCAAAGAGGCAACAGCATCGCCTGTGCTTCTCGGTATCACAAAGGCATCGCTTGCAACAGACTCATTCCTGTCAGCAGCATCATTCCAGGAAACAACAAAGGTTCTTACAGAGGCTGCTATCAAGGGTAAAGTCGATCCGCTTATGGGTCTTAAGGAAAATGTTATTATCGGTAAGCTTATACCGGCAGGTACCGGCATGAGTATGTACAAGGATATAAACATAACAATAAACGGAGAGGAAATACCAAGCGAGGATATTAACTGAGTCATTTTTCTGAGATTTAACAAGGGGGCTGCGCCCCTTTGTTTCGTTCGTTCTGCGCTATTTTTATAAAGCCCACCAAGGCTGTTGCAAACTCGTTGAGTTTTGCAACAGCCTCTTATATTATTTTTTCGATTTTCTGAACATTGATGGGGTTTGGCATGTAACCTGTTTAAATATATTTTCAAAGTATGATGTTGACGCAAAACCGCATCGCATTGCAACTTCTGTAATAGTAGCATTTGTTGTGAGTAAAATATCACATGCATGTAATATGCGAATATTATTCAGAAATCTCATAGGTGTTGTTTCAAGATAATTTTTAAATAATCTATATATCCATGATTTAGATATTTTGCAGTTGGTTGAGATATCATCTGTAGATATATTGTATGAATAATTCTCTGATATATAGTTTATTATATCAGAAAGATTTTTATTGATGGGCTGTTTGCTAACAGGATTGTTTTTGGGCAGTGGTTTATTTATCTTTGATAAGTATATTAAAATATCTGCGATATTTATAAAAACCATATCATTTTTATTGCTATAATCATTTGATAATATGTTTACCATTTTACAAAGCTTATTAAAATGATTTGTGTCTGCATGCACAATCCGGCTTTTGAATACTGATAATAATTCATGCTCCACTTGTTCTGTATAGTATTTTTTTAAATAGCTATTAGAGAATTTCAAAAAAATCAATTCATACTGGCTATTGCCTATTAATTTATGAGACTCATTCGGAGAAAAAAGGACTATATCCCCCACTTTCAATTCCTGATAACGATCGTTAAACAATATTATATTGCTGCCGTTAATAATAAACAATATCTCATAAGAATTATGCAAGCCAAATTCACTCTTATCAATACCTTTATTCATTATTTTGTATTCAATTGATACTTTGCTTTCAAAATCAGTATTATTCATTGGATAATAGCTCTTTCCTTTCTGTATTCCGTAGGGCTGATATGCATTACTCCTGAAAAAACTCTTGCAGCATATTCTGATGAGTTAAATCCGCATCTGTTTGAACACTCCGCAACACTAAATTGACTATTTATAAGCATGTTACACATATTTTGTATCCGTATTGCATTTAAATATTGTATTACAGTAGTATCCAGCTCATCTCTGAACAATCTACAAAGATGAAACTTTGTGATGCCGAATTTATCTGCTATTTCATCAATTGACTTAATACTATTTGAATTAATTTGTATGTATTTTAATATTGCTGTTATTCTTGGCTCATAGTTTATTATTTGTTCGGAGTGTGAAAGAGATATTTCTGTAAGATATTTTAATATTCTTCCCGTATAGATGTGAAATAAAGATTTTTGACCAGAGCTTTCAACAGTATCTATACACATATTTGTAAATATATCATTTTCATTAATTCTTATGATCTTTTTATTGAAACAGCGAAGTAAAAGCTCTTGGGCTTCCTTTGTAAAATTTTTTGATAAATAATTCTGTGTAAAATAGAATGTTATTTTCTCGCATATTTCCTTGTCAGATGTTTTATGTATTGCGTTTGGGAGAGTGAGCGCAACTGTTCCTGATGTAAGCTCATAATATCCGGTTGTGTCAATATAATTCTTTTTACCGTTTATTATATATAAGATCTCATATGCTTGATGATAGTGAAAACTTCTCATTTCTAAAATATTTTTTTGTTTTCTATGACGAATGATATAATCCTCATCGAACATGTATGCGTAGTTACTCATAATACAGCGTCCTTTTAATACATTAATATAAATTATTTTACTATATTTTTTTTTCATGTCAATATTGTACATAAAACTATTAAATAAGCTAAAATATTAGCATATACAAAAAGGATATTTGATACTATAATACAACTATAATAATAAATACAGAAAGGTTGATGTTAATGAAGAACAATAAACTTCGTGTAGCCTCTGTTGTCGCAGCTGCAATTATGCTCGCAAATAATCTGATTGTATCTGCAAAATTTGAATCATACAATGATCCGGATGGATTTACGTTAGGTCATTATGAAGCGGAAATTAGCAGCGGTGCGCGGGCGGAGACAGAGCAGTTATACTCTCAGCGTCCAAAAAATGAAAGACGGTTTGAATATCTCACAAGAGGGCTGACAGCAGTTCCGGGTGAAAACGGAACGCTTATAAGCTGGCGGTTTTTAGGGACCGACTCTGATTCCCTATCCTATAATCTGTATTGTGGCGGAGAAAAGCTAAACAGTGAACCTATTACAACAACAAATTTCTTTCATACAGGCGCTCCTGCAGAAGCTGAATACACTTTAAAAGAGGTAGAAAACGGTACAGAAACCGGAACGGAATATAAGACTAAAGCATGGGACAAAAATTACATAAGCTTTAAGGTGACGGAACGCGAAGGATATAATATTGATGATGGTACGGTTGCGGATCTTGACGGCGATGGAGAATATGAAATAATTTTAAGACGTACTCCAAGTATGGACGTAAAGACCAGAACATCGTACCCGTTGATAGAAGCATATGAAATGAACGGTGAGCATATGTGGACCATTGACATTGGACCAAATGAAATAAACGAGGTCGATATTAATATCCTTGCGTATGATATGAACGGTGATGGAAAATCAGAGGTAATATTGCGCTCGTTTGAAGGTACAACCGACGGGGCAGGAAATACAATAGGAGATATAAACGGAGATGGAATTATAGACTATTCTAAAGATGAAAATAATATTGCCAGCTTTCCGGACAGGCAGTATATTATTTCAACTCCGGAATTTATATCCATGTATAATGGCGAGACCGGAGCTGAAATGGATAGAACAGATTTAAAGCCTGCAAAAGAACCTCTTTCAGATTGGTCATATAACTATACCGACACCAATCGTCTTACAAAAAGAGCAAGCCATTATTTATTCGGATTAGCATATCTTGATGGAGTGACTCCAAGCGTGGTAGTAGTTCGCGGCGCATGGGATAATGTAAGAGCGGCAGCATGGCACATAGAAAACGGTAAATTTACAGAAGACTGGGTCCATAAGACAGAGAATAAAGAAAACGTAAACAGTATTTGGGGAGCCTGTAATCATAATTTAGTGACAGTTGACGTTGATTTTGACGGAAAAGATGAAATACTTTCAGGACCAATGGCAATAGATCATGACGGAAGTGAAATGTATGCAGTCAAAGCCTATGATAATGACAGTGCTGCTCAAAAGTTAGGGCATGGCGATGCATTTGATGTGGCAAAAATGGAACCGGACTTTAATGGATACACTGTATGGGCTTGCCATGAAAATGCTCCGCTTATAACGAATATTGAGCTGCACGATGCCCGAACAGGCGAGATTACCTGGGGATATAGCAAAAATAAAGATACCGGCAGAAGCCGCGCAGCAGATATTGATCCTACGCAAAGCGGATTTGAGGTTTGGGGCTCTACAGGAACTATTCCTGCGAATGTAAGCGGTGAAAATTTATCAGATTCGTGGAATAAATTCCCGCTCAGGAATACTGATGGTACTATTGGATCTGAAACTTCAATACCGATGAACTTTAAGATTTATTGGGATGGAGACCTTTTAAGCGAGCTGCTTGACGGCACAACAATTTCTAAATACAATTGGGAAGACAAAGCGATCGATGTGCTTATGAATGCAGACGGCTGCGCATCAAATGCCGGAACAAAAGCTGTTCCATGTGTAAGCGCTGATTTGTTTGGAGATTGGAGAGAAGAAGTAATATGGAAAACTGCTGATGAAA
>CALXSS010000071.1 GCA_944391225.1 uncultured Clostridia bacterium | reverse complement strand
GCTGCAAAATCAAGACCTTCGGTCTTGCCCGCCTTTCTTGGCGGGTACACCCTCGAGCTCCCATCAAATAGGTAGCAATTGTAAAACTCTTTTAGAGTTTTACAATTGCATATCAAAAGTAAAACAATCAAACTCACATATATCCTTTTCATTGTCATCAGATAAAAACTCAAAGAACAAAGCCTGTTTGCCTGTGACCTCAGCCTCTACCGGAACGATATATTCGCTCTTTTCGCTCTCTGTTGCCACCTTTGCTATTATCCTGCCGTCTGCACTGCCGAGCCTTACATTTACAAGACCTCCGTCAATTGCATTATCGAGCTTGATATACAATTCCTCAGGTGATACACTGCCAAAATCTATATACTTAAATCCTGCGGCAGTGCCTGATTTTATACGTGTGATCGGGGCTGATTCCGCGCCGTCATACACAGCCTTGATATAGGCGCCGTCTGATGATACTGCAAAGGGCGTATATCCCTTTGTCTTTGATGTAAGATAGCATGCGTAGCCTGCTGATATAATAGCTCTCGCATCAAGTCCGCCGATATGCGCGCCCTGTGAAGTCATTTCAGCTTCCTTAGCTGAGATAGGCTCGCCGTTCTCGTCATATTCCACCCTGCCTATATATACTCTGCCGTCTTTGCCGACTGCAACATCTATAGGATCAAGCATTGCCTGTCTTGCATACTCGTCAGTACCTATCATTCTGTGATAGAATACATACCACTGTCCATCGATCTCGACTATGCTGCCGTGGTTATTTCCTGTAGGATAAGATCTCTCCTTTTTGCCGTCTGAAGTGCGGATCATCTCTCCGGCATTATTGCTTATCACTCCGCCATAGACCCATCCGCCAAGCGGATCATCGCTGTAGGCATACGCAAGATACCCGTTTGAATCAGCCGGCAGCGCGTTCTCAGGCACTGCCTCGCACTGGCGGCGGCTGTATATATAAATGTATTTGCTGCCGACCTTTCTCAGGGACGACGCCTCAAGAAAACTGAACTCCTTATCGATATGCTCAGTTTCCTCCTCCCACCAGCCTCCGCCGCGGGCACAGTGCGGTATGATATGCTCTTTTACAGTCTCCGGCTTTATAGTTGCCATATCCTCCTCAAGCTCTGCGCAGTAAGCTGATGCAAACCCCCAGTATACATAAACGCGTCCATCATCGTCAACAAGCACTCCCGGGTCAAACCCTATCTGAGACATCACAGGATTTTCAAACGGTCCTGCCGGATTTTTGCTCGACGCTACCAAGATCCTCTGTCCCCAATCGCATGCTACATACATATAGAATGTATCGCCCTTCTGCACAACATCCGGCGCAAACAGCGGCTTTCCATTATCTGAACGGAAACAAACTCCGTCACATCGCCAATCGGTCAGATCCGAAACTGGCGCTGACCAAACCACATAATCTGTTCCGCAGTATTCATTTTTGAGCGTGTCGTGAGAACCGTATACATACACACGTCTCTCACCGTTATAGGTAAACACCTTAGGCTCGCCGTCAGGCACATGCTCCCATAACGGCATATACGGATTAGCTCCCTTTATGCGTTTTTTTGAATTGATATCCATTTATAATACCTCCATTCAATATGCTGTCTTATAACTATAATTATACAACACCTGAGCGCAGATAGAAATTATCAAGCTATAAGTATTTTGTGTAGTATTTATCCTTTATTATCTTATCTGTATAACGCGCTCATAATCATAGCCTCTGTCGCTTACAAGCGTTGACGGGCTTATTTCAAAATACACAACGCCGCAGTCTCTGACGGCTATGCCGCTATTGAGCTTTCCGCTCTCAGCACTCAGCCTTGACGTCTGCAGCAGCGGCTTTGCAGCATCTTTGATCATCGCAAGCTGTTCCTTATCCGGAGTTTTCGGCTCGCCTATATCATGCCATGCCTTAAGAGGATTGCACAACACAGGATCAACAGTGTATGTGATAAGTGAATACTCTCCATTATCAGCATCAAGACAAAGCTCAAGACTGAGCTCATCAGCCGCGCCCTCCATAGAAAAATTCCATGCCGCGCCGCAGTATCCGCCGCCGCTCTTTCGCATAACAATGGCGTTTTCAGAGCGGTACGCGCATTCGATACCCTTGTTTTTAAGCTGCTTGAAAAACTTGAACGTCCAGAAGGTCGGTTTTTCAACGCAGCCGTTAGCTACCATACCGAATCCGCCATGGAACATGCTGAACGGAACGCCTGTTTCCTCAAACACGTCTCCAAAGGTCCAGTATGAATAGGATTCATTCAGATCGCCCAGCCACGAGAGCTGATGAGCAATATACGCCGCATTGAAATTAGTGTCATGGATAACGTTTCTCGGATACCACGAGGTATTAAACTCTGTAATATGTATTTCCTTACCGCGGAATCTGTCATAGCTGTCTGCTATCGCGCGGGTAGTTGCGAGATTGCTCCTGCCAACCACAGGAGCGTCAGCATGCGGATAGGCATAATGCCCCTTCCTCTCGGCTATGCCGCAGGTATAGTGATGTCGCGTTATAAAATCTATATCTATCTTGTTTTCATCGCAGAAATCAAGAAACGCCTTGATCCAGACCTCATCTGTGCCGCCGCAGACCGCCGGTCCGCCCACACGGAAGCGGCTGTCGACTGCCTTAACGGCATAAAAGGTCTCAAGGAACAATTTGAAATATTCCTGCATATCCGCATCCTTCCAGAACCCCGGCAGATTAGGCTCATTCCAGACCTCGACAGGCCATGCAGTGACCTCATCGCCGCCATACCTGATTATAAGATGCTCTAAAAGCTCACGAACAAGAGCACACCAGCCGCTATACTCCTTAGGCGGAGTTACATTTCCTTTCCAGTAAAATACTGTCTGATCTCCACTCGCAAGCTCTGAGGGCATGAACCCCAGCTCCAGGAATGGTCTTATTCCGGCATCAAGATATGAGTCGAACACCCTGTCAATATAGGTGAAATTATACTCAAGTACCCTGTTCCCTTCCTCGTCCTCTCTGTACTGATATATTGCCATATCATCACAAAAAAGGCCGTGACCGCGTATATGTCGGAAACCTATCTCCTTCTGAACGAGCCTCAGCTCGTTCATATATTCCTCGTGAAGAGCCAGCCCCATGCGTCCGGTGCCGACACAGAAATCAACATTGTTATGAAATTCTTTTACAATATCGCTTCCGCTTATCGTTATTTTCTCTGTCATAGCTATTCCTCCCTGCGAGCAGCGGTTATCATACTCATTAATTAAGTATATTTTCGACACGTATTCCTGAGATGATGTCCGAATCGACCGCACTTTACATCATAAAAAGTTTGTTGATATTATAATTCATTGTGCGTGATTTGTAAATTAACAAAATTAATATAGATGTTATAATAAATGACTAAATTCAAAAGACAAATACAGTATGATTTTATTCCGCTGCTGCCGTCAATAACTGATGCTTTTATATTCATTTCAAGCTGCATAAAAAATGATTTTTTAATTAATACTTAGGTTTGTATCTGTTATTCAGGAAAAGTGGTTCATTAATATATATTAGGGTTTGCATATCTGTTATACAGGCAATTGATAGCTTTCCGCTTTCTTGTAGGGTCAGATATTATCTGCCCGCATCCCCACAGAGCTAATGACTGACATACTATCCGCCCCTACAACCCCAACATTTTAATATGATCCGGAAAAGTATAGCCCTCAGATTTCTCGTAAAGGCAGATATTATCAGCCCACATTTCAGCCGCGCTAACGGCTGACGGATACTATACGCCACACGCCCCGATTTCAAAATCAACAAAAAGAGACCTGCGCAAGGCTCATTATGCTTGCGCAGGTCTCTGTGAAGTTCTGAAAACTATCCAGAACATGGTATCTTTTAAAATGCAAGGTTTACATTAAACACCTTTGTATCATCGCCGCTAACTGAATTAAGGGCTGCATCCTGTGCCAGACTGTAGCCTGTCGCACCCGGAACAGTTGAGCCGTCAGTTGCCACTCTTTCAGTCTCAAAAAATGATATATTCATTATCGGATTTTCATATATTTTCATAGCTCTTTACCCTCCATTATTCTGTTTTTTCTGTAGCTGTATAGTCCTCATTATTGAGCACAGCTGTGATCGATGTTACTTCTGAACTAAGCGCGTTTACTGCTATAGCAAATACAGCTGAACCGCTTTCTATTTTAGTTGTAGCAACCTTATCAGCAGATATTCCGTTTACCTTTACAGTTACTGTTTCTATAGTATCTGTTCCCGGTGTTACAAACAGATTATATGCTGAACCCTTATCTTCTGCAGTGTTACCTGTTTCAGTTTTGAACTCATTTATTAACTTGTAGGTTGCTGTTGGAGCGGTAACAACTGGAATATCTTCTTCAAATACTGCATTATAAACTGTACTATCTTCAGAATCTACTTCCCAACGTAAAAATTTATAATTTGGTTTCGTAGGATCTGTCTCCGGTGCTACCGGAGCAGCGCCTGTAACAACAGTTGAAGTTGCATATTCCTCTCCATCAACTTTATATGTATATGTAGTGGTTGGATTATACACATTTACATTCGCTAAGTATGTATCAGTAGAAGACTCAACTACAAAGAATTTAGATGTCATCCTGCTTGCATTCCTTGACTCCACATCAGCATCTGAAAATACTACACTGCCATCATCAGGATCACTAATAACAACACTGATTCTATCCGATGTTCCATTTGTTTCTGTAATGGTCATTCTATACCATTTCCCTGCTTTAACAGTTGTAGTGTTTACTGGATAACCGGCGGATTTTGTTATGTATGATATCCTACCCGGTTCAATAACAAAATATGTATTTACTGTGGGCTTACCTGAATTTCTTCCTGTGATTCCCAACTTGATCGTGCTTGAAGATTTCTGTAAGTAAATATCTACGTTAGCTACTGTTTTTGTACCTGTATTACCGTCTACATTGATAGAGTAAATATTTATCGGATCTTTTGAAACAGTACTGATTAGAATATTATTATTTGTGTTATCTGCTGGCAAGCTATACGTTGGAACATCAGGCATATCAACTACTTGATATTGCATTGATTTTACCCAGGTTTCATTTGCAGCTGAAATTACATAATAAGTTGTGCCCGCTTCACATTTTACTGAATTGTTATTTACGCCTTCCATGTTTTCACTGCTCGTATTTTTATCAGAAATATACACTGAACCTGTTCCAACATCGACACTTAAAATACCTGGTTCATCCGGCGTATATGATATACATCTGTTTCCTTTTGATGAAGCACCTTTCCACCACGCCAAACCATACATTGCACCACCATTATAGAAAGTCCAGTCATTTGATCCAGCTGTTAGTATATGAAGACCATTATAATCATACTCTCCAGCAGAAACTTTTTCCGAATACTCTGAACTATCAGGCGCCCAAATGTATAATCCTTTTTCCTGATCATACGAATATGCCGCGTTTGCAGTAACCGCAAAGCCTGCGAATGTGCTTGCAGCAATTGCCAATGCAGTGATGCTGCTTAAAAATTTTTTAGTTTTCATTTTTCTCTTTTCCTCTCTCTTTAATATTTATATCAATATCCGCCAATGGACCGCACTAAACGGATTTAATATACGAATTATCAAAGCTATTTCCCCCAAAATTGAATGCGGCAGATCACCGGATCTGAAACATCTCTCTGTAATAAGCGCTGTTTTTTATATCATTTATTATCCTGTCTCTGATATACGATGGCTCTATGACCTCGCAGGTGCTGAGCCTGAGCATTGCCCATTGTATGAGCTTTTCAGCCGGAGCCTGTAGAACTACGGTAAAATATCCCCTGTTGTTTGTGAGTATGCGTACATTCCTGCCGAAATCGAGGATAAGCTCGCTCAAAATGCTTTCAGCGCATCTGAGGAGTGCTGACACGGCGCCGGGATCATCAGTGCTGATGCTCTGCGGCTGTGAATATTCAGCCACAAGCTCCGCGTTCCTTATCATATCGCATCTTACACAGGATATGTTATCGATATTTTCACCGGAACAGAGCACATAAAACCTTCCGCCCGAGGCAAGGACACCATGCGCTGTGACTGTATGCTTTTCTGAGGTCTCGCTGACAGTTCCGCCTGAGAGTTCACAGCGGAACAGATCAAGGCAGATCTTTTGTTTTTCTCTCACCGCTCTGAGTATCAGCTCGATATGCTCCGCGCTGACGCTGCGGCAATTGTCGGCTGAAATGAAATCATCGTCAGGATCACGCCTGTAAACGCTTACAAATTTCCGGAGCTTATCCGAAATTCTTTTAACGTCGCCCCTGCCACATTCCGGATCAAGATGCAGGCTGTGTATAAGCATTGCGATCTCTGACTCGCTGAATACCCTCTGCCTTATGTAATACCCTTTACCGTTATCCTCAAAATCTGAAATATCATAGCCCAGGTAGATAAGAGCGTTTATATATCCGTACAGCGCGCGTCTTTCCACGCTGACGCCGTACCGCTGTGATAAAAGCCCGATCAATTCATTTGCTGTAAGGATATGTTCCGAATCAGAATAATCTGTGAGCAGTTCTAGGAGATAAAACATATTTACTTTTTGTGTCTGCATAAAGAAACACCCCTTTCAATTTCTTTACATGGCAGACATCAAAAAGACACTGCATACCCGCCAAAAGGCAGGACATAAAACGGACATTTCTGTGGACAAATACCCGCCTTTATTACATTATACCCCCCCGGTATTTTGTCAATATCGCAACAATCCAAATTTTTGTTCACTTTTTAGTCATATTTCACAAAAAAGATATTTAATTGGCAGAATATATAGTGCCATTCTATAAGAATTTCCACAACATATTCCGATCAAAATGCTGTGCGGCAAAGCTTGAAATGATAAAATTTTCACCTCAGCTATTGACAAAAAGACCACAAAAAAAAGATCCTCCTGTTCTAACAAAGAGGATCATATTCTTTATCTTTTATGAACATACATTCGTGACTGTTCTGCTTCGCCATCACAGCTCACCATACACAGGAACTTCCAGCCATAACGCTCATAAAATCCTGTGTGGTCAGTTACAAGATACAAAGTGTCAATGCCGTATGTATTCATATCAGAGCATACTTTCTCAAGCAGCATTCCTGCTATTCCATTGCCGCGGTATTCCGGTTCTGTATACACTGCGCAGACATTCGGAGCAAGATCTTTTCGCTCATGGAAATCGTTTTCAATAACGCCCAGACCTGCTGCTATTTCTTCTCCGTCAAGACAGAGATACCACTCCGGAACAATTTTTTCAAAAGACTCGATCATACTTTCCCTGTACGCGGCTAATGGTATTCCCCATTTACTGTGGAACCATTCAGCAGCAGTATCCAAAAGCGCGGGCATTTCACTTATCTTAACAATTCTATATTTATCCATTCTTCTCTCCTTTATCTTCCAACGATCAAGGACAGCATAAAGGATCATTCATTCTCTATCGCGTGTATTTTTGCTATGCGGTCGGCATGTCTGCCGCCGGCAAACGGAGTTGAAAGCCAGGTATCAACTATCATGAACGCCAGCTCTCTGCCTGTTACCCTGCCGCCAAGGCAGAGGATATTGGCATTGTTATGCTCGGCTGTCATCTTTGCGCTGTAAACATCGCCGCAAAGAGCCGCGCGTATGCCTTTAAACTTGTTGGCGGCCATTGAGATCCCTATGCCTGTTCCGCACAGAAGAATACCGCGTTCCGCCTCGCCGCTCTGAACTGCCTTGCAGACAGGGCGCGCGCAGTCCGGATAATCCACGCTGTCCTCTGTAAATACACCGTAATCCTTTACTTCTATGCCGTTTTCTATAAGATGACGCTTTACGAACTCTTTAAGCTCGTAGCCGCCGTGGTCGCTGCCTATTGCTATCATTTTGATCCTCCTTTTATTCCCTTTCAGAAATTGTAAAGCTGTGCTTACAATTTAACCTTTTTTCTTTCCAGCTCGCGCTCTGCCTGAGACTTGCGCAGATACAGCGGCTTTATATCAGTATACACACCTGTATCCCCGCCTGCCGCCTTCTGCTCAGCCGCTGCCGCGACTGACGAGGCGCGAACCTCTGACATATACGCCGGAGCAACCGCTCCGCCGCTTTTTTCTATGCATTCGCGGTGCTTAATAGCGCCGTCGCCTGCGAACAGCGCGCCCTCAAAGAGCGCGGCACATTCCGGCGCGGTCATTACGCACGGCGCCATGATCTCATGCAGCTCGCCGTGAGCAAAAGCGTATGCGGCTGTATAGACCTCGTCGCGCAGAGCGTCGGTCATAGGCACGATTATACCCTCATGGCCGCTGAAATTATATGCTATCGCCTCAAGAGACGATACGCCCACAGCCGGCTTTTTCAGCGCCTGCGCGAACGCGCGCACTGTTGAAATGCCTATCCTCAGCCCCGTGAATGAGCCGGGTCCTTTTGACACTGCAAAAAGCTCAATATCCGCTATATCAAGCCCCAGCTCTTTGAGCATGTTTTCGGTCATTACCATTATCATCTGCGAATGCTTCTTTTTATTTCTAATAATGTGCTCACCCAGTATTACGCCGTTTTCAAGAACAGCGACAGACGCCGGGAAAGATGAGGTATCTATTGCAAGTATCCTCATTATAACACCACCTGCTATTTTATTCTGATGATGCGGAAATCGTCGCCCTTTTCATCATCCTTAAGTATCTCTATTCTTATACAGTCCTCCGGTAGCAGCTCCTCGATAAGTTCCGCCCATTCTATTATACATACTCCGCCGTTTGTGATGTACTCGTCATAGCCTATTTCATACATCTCGTCAGGATCGGCTATGCGGTAGACGTCAAAATGATAGAGCGGCAGCCTGCCCTCGTACTCGTTCACTATTGTAAAGGTAGGGCTTGTTATATGCCTGTCTATGCCTAAGCCGCGCGCCAGCCCCTGAACGAACGCAGTTTTGCCCGCGCCCAGATCGCCGTACATTGCTATGACCTCGCCGCCATTTAATGTTTCGGCAAACTCAGCGGCAACAGCCGCGGTCTCCTCATAGGAATTTGATATTATCTCACGCATCAGAACAGCCCCGATATAACGCCGTTTTCATCAACGTCAATATTTTCCGCCGCCGGGACTTTCGGCAGTCCGGGCATGGTCATTATATCGCCTGCCTCAGCAACGATAAATCCGGCACCGTTTGAGATCCTTACTCTCTTTATATTTACAGTAAAGCCCTGTGGTCTGCCGAGCAGCTTTGCGTTATCTGAGAGCGAATACTGTGTTTTTGCGATACATACCGGTTTTTTATCAAGCCCCAGCTCCTCGAGCCTCTTTATCTGCTTGTTTGTGGCAGGAGTGAACGAAACGCCCTCGCCGCCATATATCTTTGTAACTATAGCGTTGATCTTTTCCTTTATGCTCGATTCGGTATCGTACACGGGTATGTACTCAGCCTTTTCAGCGGCAGCCTCAACAATATATTGAGCCAGCTCTGTGCCGCCCTCGCCGCCCTTTGCAAACACCTCGCAGAGCGCGCATTTTACTCCGTGCGCGGCGCAGCATTCCTTTATGGCGTCAAGCTCGCTGTCGGTATCGGTTTCAAATCTGTTTATTGCTACTACAACAGGCGCGCCGAAGCTCTGCATATTTTCGATATGCTTTTCAAGATTAGGAAGTCCGGCTTTTAGCGCAGCTACATTTTCGCTCTTTAGCTCATCCTTTGCAACTCCTCCGTTATACTTGAGAGCGCGCGCTGTTGCTACTATTACAACTGCGTTCGGACGCAGTCCTGACATACGGCATTTAATATCCATAAACTTTTCCGCGCCAAGATCAGCTCCAAAGCCTGCCTCCGTAACAGCGTAATCGCCAAGCTTTACAGCGAGTCTTGTTGCCTGAACGCTGTTGCAGCCGTGAGCTATATTAGCGAACGGTCCGCCATGGACAAAGCAGGGCGTGTGCTCGAGCGTCTGAACAAGGTTAGGCTTTACGGCGTCTTTTAAAAGTGCAGCCATTGCTCCCTGTGCCTTGAGCTGCTTAGCCTTTACAGGCTCTCCGCCACGTGTGTATGCGATGATTATCTCACCGAGCCTGTATTTAAGATCGTTTATATCGTTTGCAAGACAGAGCACCGCCATGATCTCAGACGCGACAGTTATCATGAATCCATCCTGACGCGGCACGCCGTTGATCTTTCCCCCCATGCCGATAACTACCTCCCTGAGGGCGCGGTCGTTCATGTCAAGACAGCGTTTCCATACGATATTTGTAACGTCAATATCAAGGACATTGCCTTTCTGGATATGATTGTCTATCATAGCAGCAAGCAGATTATTCGCCGCCGTGATAGCATGCATATCGCCCGTAAAATGCAGGTTTATATCCTCCATCGGAACTATCTGGCTGTAACCGCCGCCTGCAGCTCCGCCCTTTATGCCCATTACAGGTCCCATGGACGGCTCGCGCAGAGCAATAACAGTCTTTTTGCCAAGTCTTGAAAGTGCGTCTCCAAGACCTATAGTTACAGTTGTTTTTCCCTCGCCTGCCGGAGTGGGATTTATTGCGGTAACAAGAATAAGCTTTCCATCCTCGTTTTCACCCGCACGCTTAATAGCGTCGGCTGATATTTTAGCCTTATACCTGCCGTACTGCTCAAGCTCGTCTGCGCCTATACCGACCTTTGCGGCAATTTCCCCTATAGGCAGCATATCACAGCTCTGAGCTATTTCAATATCTGTAAGCATAACATATCCTCCCCTTGATTATTTATATAAACATATTTTTCGGGCGGATAATATCCGCCCCTACCGGCTCGCCTCGATATACGGCTGTGTTTTTTAGCGTATTCGCACACGTGTACGCCGTTATGCGGGCGGTTTCGGACGGATAATATCCGCACCTACTGGCCCGCCTCGATATACGGTTGTGTTTTTAGCGTATTCGCACGCGTGTACGCCGTTATACGGGCGGTTTCGGGCGGATAATATCCGCCCTCTGCCATTCATAAAAAGCTTTAGAAAGACAAAACAGAGCTGAACAAAAATCCAGCTCTCACATATACTGCCGCCGCTTATACGGCACGGTCATAAGCATAAACTGCTCCGTGCCAATTCATGCTTAAAACCGTCAGCTTAGGCGGCGTTGCTCTGTTCGGATATACGGACTCCGGAAATCAGTTATTCATATGTTCCTCTCTGTCCTCGCGAACCTTTCTGAGAAGAAGATCGAGACGATGCTCAACATCTGCAAGTATCTCGTCAACATACTTATCTGTATCCATCTTTATCTCTCTTGAATCTCTTTCAGACATATCTCTTATAGCGTCAGCCTTTTCATAAGCCTGTCTTGTTATCTCATGCTCGTCAACAAGCTTTTCCTGCATTTCCTCAGCCGATTTCTTTATAGCGTCTGCACGCTCCTCTGCCTCAGCAAGGATTCTCTGTCTTTCAGTCTTTACCCACTTAGCCTCCTTGAGCTGTTCCGGGTAAACAAGACGCATTTCCTGAATGTAATCGAGCAGCTCGTCCTTATCGAGCATTATCTTGCCGGTAAGCGGAACAGTTGACGCTTTATTAATGGTATCCTCCATCATATCAATGATTTCCATTATATCCATATCCATATCCATAATCTATAACATCCTTTCATATAAGTATTGGCACAATTATTTATATTTTTCCTTAATATACTCTATTATCTCCGCCGGAACGAGACCTGAAAGGTCGCCCTTATATCCGGCAAGCTCATTGACCATGCTTGAGCTTATATAGGAATACTGCGAATTTGTCATCATAAACATAGTTTCGCATTCGGAATCGAGAGCTTTATTAAGCAGTGCCATCTGAAATTCATACTCAAAATCGTTTACCGTGCGCAAACCCTTTATAATAACGGACGCGCCGTGAGCCTTGGCAAAATCGACAAGCAGCCCGTCAAATGCGGCGACCTCGACATTATCAAGATGCCCTGTGACAAGCTGTATAAAACTGACGCGCTCCTCAGCCGTAAATTTCGGCTTTTTACTTTTGTTCCTCAGCACTCCCACCACGACCTTATCAAAAACGCGGCTTGCGCGCTCGATAATATCACGGTGTCCGTTTGTGATCGGATCGAAGCTGCCGGGATAAACAGCAATTCTCATTCTATTCTACACCTGTTATTCATTGTTATTTACGGCTGTATATAGTTATATATGTTCTGCCGTATCTTTTTTGTTTCAGGATCTGCAAGCCATTGCATTCATCTCTGAAATCTGTATTGTCGCTTTCGAGCACGGCTATTCCGGTATCTGAGAGCAGCCCGTATTCAGCCACAGCCTCAAGAGCAGCCTGAGCCAGCCCAGTATTATAAG
>CALXSS010000070.1 GCA_944391225.1 uncultured Clostridia bacterium | reverse complement strand
TATACTCGCTCATTCTTCGCTGACTTTTCGTCATTCTCAGAATTCTTTTCCGAATTTTTTGTTTGTAAAAAACTCAAGTAATTGTTTAGTGTATTAATTACACTTTCAAGAACTCACACTGTTCATTTTTCAATGTACAAATCGTCGCTCTCAAGCAACTCAAATATTATATCATATCATTTTCAATTTGTCAATATCTTTTTTTGATTTTTTTCAAATTTTTTCTTTGATATGATGCTGTCCGCCCGGCACTTTTCGCTCTCCCTCGCTGACAGCTATATTATATTACCACACATCTCCCCCTTTGTCAACAGCTTTTTTTTAAGTTTTTCGACTTTGTTTAATGTATTTTCAACAATACTATATATTGTGTTTTACTGCAAGCATCTACATATTTTTCCGTTATTTTTACCATAAAAGGCAGAAGTCATGCCTTTTTCTGCGACTCCTGCCTTTCTGTAATCTTATATTTTACTTGCCATCTGCAAGCACTCGATGCTTTTCGCTTTTTCTGAATGCGTCAGGTGATATTCCCGTACTCTTTTTGAACACCCTCGAAAAGTACCCGGAATCATTGAAGCCAACCTTTTCAGATATTTGCGTTATTGTAAAATCGCTTATGCTGAGATAGAATTTAGCGCGGTTAATGCGAAAACTGTTTATATACTCCGAAACCTTCATCCCTGTTTTTTTCTTGAATATATAGCTTAAATATGAGCTGTTACAAAAGCATGCGCGCGCTATAGCGTCAAGTGTAACATCCTTGTTGTAATTGGCAAAGATGTATTCCTTAGCTGTATCGACCACATAATTCCTCGACTGCTGATCCGACTCCTGTTTCTGCTCCTCCTCAATACTGACGTTATCTGAGGCATATTCAGCAATACAATATGTAAGTATACTCATATCCACGACAAGCTCATCGATATCAAAATCCACCACACGAGATGCACTATGCGACTTTTCGATCAGTGTTTCAATCTCGAGCTTTGTTTGAGCCGCGCATTCCTTTATGAACGCATCAGCTTTTTCCCGATCAGAATAAAACTCACCTACCGTAAAATAACCTATGACTTGCCGCTTTATCATTACCGGAAAAATATATTCCTCCATGCCCATATGACATCTGCCGTAAAACGGCTGTTTCAGTCTTGCGGCGCGTTCAGCTATTCTGCCTTTTGAAGCATAACATTTATTGCAGCAGGCTTTGTCTGACTTTACATACTTGCAAAACTCATTATTATGCGCATAGTAATCGAGCAGCACAGGACCAAGCCTGTAATCATTTACGAAAATGCCTACGTTATCGTGATACTGCAGCTCCACATTATATCTTGCTCTTATATTCTTCATATATGCCTTGATGTATTGCGCGGTATCACGTTCTTTTTTTCTCAGCTCCCTGTTTCTTTCTATAAACATAGCTCTCACCTCAGGAATATTATATCCCGAAAGTCAACTGAATGTCAAGACATTTTCTTGTTAATACATTACAATTCAACGCTTGAGGATACCGGCTCAGTACCTTTCCAGAAGAACACCTTTATACTATCAGCATTGGAGCATTCTGCTATGTATTCCTTTTGTCCCTCAGCAAGAGATGATATATCCTCAGCCACAAGCTCAGTCAATACACCGCCCTTATAGCAGGCTATATACATCATGTGACCGTCTGCATCTGCCGCAGAATTTTTTGAAACAGTTATCTTACATATTCCGCCCTCTTTTTCAGAGCTTTCAACTGTATACATCTCTTTATCAGCCTCAGCCTCTGTGGGTACGATCGAATATGTTTTTCCTGATGTTACTGCTACGCTGCAGAGTCCGTTCACAGGCGCAGCAACTGTTGTTACACCATCGACAGTAACAGCAAGATTAGAATCACCATAGCCAATGTTCATTACGCAGTCTTTTACCGGAGTTATTTCTGTTTTTATGAGCTTTCCATCAGCCCATTCAATGTTCACCTCTGAACCATTTTTGCTCTTTATGCCGCTTATGCTTCCCTTATCCCACTGCGACGGGAGTGCTGGAAGGATATAGATGTTATCGTCCTCACTCTGCATTACAAGCTCGTGGATGCCGGCAGCGCTGCCGAAGTTTCCGTCTATCTGGAACGGGTCGTGGAAATTGAACATATTTGAGTAGGTTTTTTTAGCTATCTGGTATCTGAACAGCTCAAGAGCTCTGTCGCCGTCAAGCAGTCTGCCCCACAGCAGGAATTTGAACGAGCATGACCAGCCTGTTGAATCATCGCCGCGGTTATTCAGAACTATCCTTGCGCCCTCCATAAGCTCCGGAGTATCTCTGTTGATAAGCTCGCCCGGATATAAAGCTACAAAATTAGATATATGTCTGTGGTGGTCATCTCCGAGCTTGTTTCCGTTTTCATCGCGGTTATACTTTCTCTCCTGTTCCCACTCTTTTACCTGACCGTCATCGCCAAGCTCCATAGGCTTTTTGATATTATCGCGTATTTCCTGCCATACCTCAAGCTTATCCTCATCTATTCCAAGCACCTTGGCAGCATCTATTACATAATCATAGAATCCCGCAACAAGCTGGAGATCATAATATATGCCCTCCTGAGTAGGTCCCTGCTCCGGAGAACGGCTTGAGCCTGTTGTATAATAATACCCATTCGGATATTTTTCTGTATCTGTAGATGTGCGCTTATTCGCGTACATATACTGTGTATAGAAATTTGCAGCCTGGCGCATTATTGGATACAGCCTTGTTCTGAGCAGATCAGTATCGCCGGAGGTTTCGTAAATATTCCAAATGTTCTGCATGAGCCATGCGAGATTTCCCGGTGACTGTATGCTCATTGACCCGTTGATGTCTGTAGAGCCGAGTATTGACTCCTTGGTGTGCATGATAAAGGGTCTGTCCTCTATATTGTCCGAATCCTCAAACACTACCTTACCGTTTTCCATTCTATATGATTTTTGAGTGATTCCGTATTGATTTTTAGCAGTGATCGAGCCTGCGGGTATCTGAGATTCGAGCCAGCCGACAAGCGCCATTGCGCTTTCGGTAAGGTTTGCCTCTCCAGCGAACCAATAATTCATTTCCAGATTGATGTTAAGGGTATATCCAGAGCCCCATATCTCTGATACAGACTGACACCACTTACCCTGCAGATTTGCCGGCACAGTAGTTTCACGCGATGACGCTATCATCAGATAGCGGCTATAATTATAATACAATTCCTCCGCATGCTTATCGAGAGCATCATATTTAGCCTGATCATAAGTTACCTTGCTTGCGCCGGTAGAGTCAGCAGTCTGCGATACTACTGAGCCATATGATGAGATCAGCTCATTTGTGGGTGTTTTGTATATCTCATCATCATCTGTAAGAGTAAACCTAACCCTGTCAAACAAAGACTTGTAGTCCTCTATGTGCTCGTTTTTGAGCTCCTCATAGCTCCTGCCCTCAGTATTGGCAAGCCTTGCATCAGCCTTTGAAATTGCATACTCAATCCCGTCCCGGTGTTTAAACTGTTTTGCATCAATATCTACTTTTCCATCAGCGCCTATCTCAAACTGATCAGGATCATAATCAGTAGCGCATGTAACTATTATAGTGACTGCATCTGCGTTTTTAACGCTTATTTTAGCGTAGTCATCTATCACCTCTCCGCCCTCAGCTATCACCTTTATCTTAGCACAGTATTCCAGATCAGATTCAAGCGCATAGCGAACATTTCCGCCGCTTGCATACGGCTCTGAATCCTTAAGCTTTCCGGTAATGGTTATGACTCCGTTTTCTGTCCTTATCGTTCCCGGATGAGCCATGACCGGATTCACATCAAAGGTAAGCGCAGCCTGAGTATCTGCGGTATATCTGAACACTAACGATTCAGCCTTGTAGCTTGCAAAATACTCTCTGTTATATTTGAGATTGTTATATGTATACTCCACATGAGCAACAGCCTCATCCAAATCAAGATCGCGGTAATAATTTCTTACTTCCGCATTCTTTGGCATACCAAAATCAACAAATATGTTTCCTGCATTCATGTATGAGTTTATTCCCTCGCCCATATCCGGATTTGAAGTGCTTGAGGATGTTTCTTTTTGAAAACCTCTGTATCCGCCTGCCCAGAAGGTTTCTTCATTGAATTGTATCTGATCTCTTCCAGGCATACCGAATATCATTCCGCCCATACATCCGTTTCCTATCGGCAGAGTCTGCTGTTCCCAGTCGCGGCTGTGCTGCTGATATATATTTGCTCCGCTGTAATATGCACCTGTCTTATACCACAGGATATTATCCTTTGTTATCTCCCTATAGTTATCATCATATTTATATGTTGCGCTGTGCTCGGAAGTATTGACCACCTCCGGGTCTATTTCTGCCGGAGGACCCGAATTGGCGCTCGCGCCTATGCCCACATCCTCGTTCATGTGCCAGTCGCCGACGATCGGCAGACCCTTGTATATACCCTCTGCAATATCCTCAGTAACGCCTGACAGCACGGTATCGTTCTCGCCAATTATCATAGCTCTCAGCTTAACGGTTCCGTCAAGAGAGTTGTCTGAGTTTATATCCACAGAATAAACGCCCATTTCAAGCATACCAATGTCAGCGCTTTCATCGACTGTGAGAAGTCCGTATTTATCGTATCCCTTTATGCGCAGCCGCGCCGATTCTCCGTCTATATCAGAGCTTATCGCAGCGCCTGAAATATTTCCCGAGCTAATATCTGTTCCTCCACTGCTTAAAAGAATGCCCTTTAGCTCAACAGGTGCGTTTTCGACCTCCGCCTGACTTCTTATATATACTTCATATTCCTGAGATATACCGTTTTCACTTATCACAGCCTTTAATGTTATCTTTCCTGTTTCATTTCCCACAGTCAATATACCGCTATTATTTATGCTGCAGCCATGGCTATCGCCGATCAATTCCCATGTTGTCTCTTTATCCGGCAGCACTGCCCCCGTATCGGCTACGGGCAGCGCCTTATATTCATATTCACTGCCACTGCCGAGAATTATCTCATCGCTGCCAGTGATCTCCGCTCTTGCTGCGAGACCTGCCTCTTTAACCTCAAGCGGCATTTCTGCCGTCAACTCTCCGCAGCTTGCTGTTACAGTATACTCACCCGCGTTAGCCTCAGACGTTATCTCAAGCTTACCGTCGCTGCTGATGCTGATCCCGCTTTCGGGCTGCTCTCCGTCAGCAGCAGTCACACTATATTCTATTACGGCAGAATCCATAAGAATGTTCTGTTCCGTTTCTATATATTCTCCACCCGAATTATAGCCGAGCGTTCTGAGAGCCTTTGATGTATACTGCACTGTAGACACACTGCCCTCGCCCGGAAGGTACTGCACCGTAACATCGTCCACAGCTGAGAGTTCTACCTTGGTAGGCTCAGGCTCATATACCTTAAGATTGGCAAGACCGATGGTATAATTTGTATCAGACACCACACCTATATTTGTGAGCGAGCCAATACTTTTTATATAGGACGCAAAGGTTCCCTCATTATTATAGACCTTCTCATCCTCAGGATCAATTATGTATATATCGCCCTTATCTGTATCGGTATTAACGATCATTACATAATGCAGCCACTGGTCGCGATATGCGGTTGATTTAGGGCTTGCAAGTCCGAGCAGCCAAGTCGTATTTTTAGTTCCTCCGGTAGAGATAATATGGTCAGGCGTACCTGTGCTATTACCTCTAAATCCAACAACGCCTGCCACGCTTTCGCCCTCCATGAGAGCCAGACCGCCGGTGGCACCGCCGCCAATAGTATTGTCGGTCGTTCCGTCCGCCTTGTTAGTCGGGATCATCATATCAAACTCTACGCACACGTCGCCAGAAACTGAAAACTCAGGTGATCTTGGAGCATTCGCAGCGCTGCTGCCATCAATGAGAGCATAATCGCCAACAACATCGTTATGCGAAAATGTTATACCATCGCTGTTGCTCCAATCCGATACAGCAGTTTCATCGCTAAAGCCTATGTCCAAGACAGGCTCAGCCGCGCTCACTGACGCAAGCATATTCACAGCCGCAGCAGCTGCGGATATAGCTGATATTGTTTTTCTGTACTTCATTCTTACACTCCTCCTCATATTCCAGCAGTATTATCTCTGCCATTATCACGCTTATTACTGATATTATGATATATCATCAGCGTGTTTTTTACCATGGATTATTTTTCGTTATATTGTGTAAAATCTTTACCTCATTGCTATTATCAATATATCACAAATAGTGATTTTTTTCTTCCCATACGGTTAAACAACTGTGTCACACGGAAACAAAAAGGATATTTGCTAAAAATAATGACTCTAAGCCATAAAAAACTTACATGAAAAGCTTCGGTTCATATGCTATAATTAAATCAAGAATAAAACCAAGAGAGGAAGATGATATATGCGAATAAGCAAAAGGCTTTTATCAGCAGCGGCAGCCATTGGCATAGCCGGGAGCTGCGCGATCCCCATTCCGGCATCGGGTCAGGACGCGGGTAACGACATTACCGAAAGAATTTCGGCATATAATGTTGTTTTTGACAGCAAAGGCAGCAGCTCAAAGGACTCTATGCCTATAGGCAACGGAGACATAGCAGCAAACGTATGGGTAGAGGATAACGGCGATCTGATGATGTATCTTGCTAAGGGAGATACATTCAGCGAGGCGACAAGACTTTTGAAGCTCGGAAAGCTGAGGATAAAAATAACCCCCAATCCATTTGAAAGCTCAAAGGCGTTTAGGCAGGAGCTGAACCTTACAGACGGAGCAATATATGTAACAGCAGGCGAAGGCGCAGACGAGGTTCGGCTGAAGCTGTGGGCAGATGCAAACAATCCTGTTATCCACGCAGAAGCAGAAAGCGATTCAGAAATATCTATCGAAGTAAAGGCGGAGCCATGGCGCACAACAGAGCTAAAAATGAACAGTACAAACACGCGCAGCTACATAGGCGTACAGACCGCAAAAGAGACACCGAGCGAAAGCGCAGACGTATATCTTGACAGAGATGATTCTATTACATGGTATCACCGTAACAGCACGAGTCTTTACAATGAAATGCTTGAATACCAGGGGCTTGACGGATATGAAGAACGCTATCCCGATCCGTATCTGAACAGCACGTTCGGAGCGAGGGTGGCAGGTGATAATATGCAGAGCAGCGATGAATACACGCTGAGTTCAGTATCAGGCTCTAATAATTTTGACCTCCAGATAACAGCATACACGGAGCAGACTGAAACAGTGGAGGAATGGGAGGAAAAGCTTCTCGAAAGCCTGAGCGCGAACTATAATACCGAGGCGGCTTTTTCAGAGCATTGCCGTTACTGGAACGAGTTCTGGAACAAGAGCTGGATATTTGTCAGCGGTGACAGTGATGCGGAGGCGCTGACGCGCGGCTATCTTCTGCAAAGGTATATGTCGGCGTGTCAGGGCAGGTCATCATTCCCCATCAAATTCAACGGCGGTCTGTTCACAATGCCTGACGCAAAGTACGGAGATGATTACCGAGACTGGGGCAGCATGTACTGGCATCAGAACACGCGTCTTGTATACTGGCCAATGCTCGCCGCGGGCGACTTTTATCTTATGATGCCATATTTCAAAATGTACAAGGATCAGCTGCCAATAAGGAAAGAGATAGCGGAGCAGTTCTTTGGATGCAGCGGCGCATATTATCCGGAGCAGGTATTTGCATACGGAGCAGACGGAACGCGCGATAAAATGAAATGGGCAATAGAGGGCACTGCCGACTATACAACATACCACTGGCAGAACGGATTTGAGATCACAGCGATGATGCTCGACTATTATGACTACACAAACGATGATGATTTTGCGCGCGAATATCTTGTTCCGATAGCGCAGGAGGTAATACGGTTCTATAATGAAATGTATACAAAAGACGGCGTTATGACCATCACACCATCCAACGCGCTCGAAACATACTGGAACTGCACGAATCCGACAGATCACATAGCTGGACTCAGCTACATAATACCGCGGCTTATAGAGCTTCCCGACACGCTTACAACTCCTGAGCTCATATCAGAATGGGAGAGCTGCCTGAGCGCTCTGCCTGAGCTGCCGATGAGCGAGGATGGAACATATATAAAGCCTGCCGAAAGCTATGGCGGCACAAAGAACACAGAAAACCCTGAGCTTTATGCTGTATTCCCGTACAAGCTTTATGCGATAGGCTCTGACACAGATATAAACATCGGTATAAAGACATTTGAGCAGCGAAAGTACAAATATGTAGACAGGGGCTGCTGGTATCAGGACGGAATACACGCGGCGGTGTTAGGTCTTACCGATACAGCGAAAAAGAACGCGCTGCACGGACTGACAAACACCGCCTCAGGCTGCAAATTCCCCGGTTTATGGGCAAAGGGCAATGACGAGGTACCCGACTTTGACAACGGCGGTCAGGCGGCGCTGACTCTCCAGAATATGCTTATGCAGTGCAGCAACGGCAAAATATATATTCTGCCCGCATGGCCGGAGGAATGGAACGTTGATTTTAAGCTGAATGGATATAACAACACATCGGTTCATGTGATATATGAAAACGGAGAGATAACGAGCTGTGAATCGAGCGTTCCAGATCAGGCAATAGTATTTCCGACAAAAGAATACGAGTTTACGACAGCGCCGACAGATCACGAGCTTGTGCTTGATGACAATGCAGACGGCTCGACAATATCTGAATGGAACGGCAGCATATCAGCCGGAACAGACAACGGCAGAACGATATATACAATAAGCGCGCCACTCGATACATCATCGATAGCATCAACAGGCGATCCTGTGAATGACTGCACCGTTACAGCAGTTATGCGCATGGCTGAGATAAAAAAATATTTTGGAGGCGGCCTGATATTCAGGCATGCTGATGATTCAAACTATGCGACCTTCCGTCTGTCCGGAACAGGCTCCACGGATATGAGCGCTGAGCTTATCAAGTTTGAAAACGGCAAATCGACAAAGCTTGCTGCGCAGCCATACATCTTTGATACAAATACGTATTACACTTTAAAGGTAAATGTATCCGGAAACTCTGTTACAGCATTTATAAACGATGTTCCTGTCTTTGAAAATATAGATATAGGAACGACATTAAAGAGTGGAAATATAGGCGCAAGAGTATATGCGGGCACGATATATCTCGACAGCATTTCAGCAGAATGTGTTTCAGACGAGACTTACATCTCAAGCGGCACAGTAAAGGGCGACGCGGTAAAAGCAAGTATCGCCAACAACGGGGATGCAAAGGAATGCAGGGTCGTCTGCGCGCTCTATGACAGCGGACGGCTTGAAAAGCTTGATGTTAAAGAGTATACTCTCGAGAAAAACTCAGTTACAGATGCAGCGCTTAATGTAGAAGCGCCGCTTGATACAGAAAACAGAACAATGAAGATAATGGTACTTGATGGTAATGACACACTCACGCCGCTTTGCCCGGCAGCTGTATGCTATTTTAAAGACAGTCCGGCAGAAACGCCCGCTCCCACAGCAGGCGTTTCTGCGCCTCCTGCCGCCTCACAGACGCCCGCAGTGGAGATACCCGGCGGCAGCGCTCTTGCTGATATGCTGAGCTGTTCCTACAGCTCAGACGTATCGCCGCACGCACTCAATTACAGACTGTATGTGCCGGAGAGCTATGACTCGTCCAAGAAATATCCTTTGCTTGTCTACCTCAATGGAGCAGGCTCGCGCGGAAATGACAACACAGCTCAGCTTTCAAATCTTGCGCCAATGCTCAACCCAATAATGTCGAACGAGGAGGAATACCCCTGCATAATAGCAGTGCCGCAGTGCCCATCAAATGAGCAGTGGGTCGACACACCGTGGCAGGCAGGCTCATACAGCATTGATAAGGTCGCTGAGAGCGACGAGCTGAAGCTGGTACGAGGAATGATAGACGAGCTGTGCGGAAAATACAATGTAGACACAAACAGGCTGTACCTATCAGGGCAGTCCATGGGCGGATATGGCTGCTGGGATATGCTGATACGCTATCCAGAGTTATTCGCAGCAGCGGTTATAAACTGCGGAGCAGGAGATCCATCAAAGGCTGAGCTTATAAAGGATATACCTATAACCGTCCTACACGGCAATGCTGATCCGACTGTTCCCGTCAGCGGATCGATAGACATGGTAAACGCACTTAAAGAATGCGGCGGAAATGTGAAATATTTAGAATTTGACAGCTGCGATCATTACGTCCAGCGCAGGATGTTTGAAAACCCATCGCTGTGGCTGAACGATCTGTTCAGCAAGACCAAGAGCGACACCCCAATATCGCAAAAAGCTCCGTACCGAGAATACGAGCTTGTATCATGCGAGCAGTTCGGAGACAGGATACCTGAACGATATTCTACCAATCAAAGCTCTGCCTGGAGCTTTAGTCAAACCGGCGAAGGAATGTTAATGGGAACATCGGGCAAAGACAGCGGGGCTGTGATATACGACTCCTCCACCTTGAATATGAGCGATTACACTGTATCAGCATATATCAAAACAGCTGATAAATCTGACGGCGGAGCCGGGATAGTTGTAAGATACAAAAATGATTCCACCCTGATAACAGTTCGATTTGTGGGTGGATCCAGCACGAGACTTCAGGTTGTAGAGCTTCAGAGCGGGGCTAACAATGTTACAAAGGATTATCCCTTTGATTGGAGCTACAACACTCTTTACAATCTGAAAGTAGAGGTAAAGGGCGGAACACTGAGCGCATATGTTGACAATGTACCTGTTATAACAGACTACAGCATATATCGTTCCTCTCTCAAAGATACAGGAGCAGCCGGACTGAGAGTATATAACGGCACGGTATATGCGGACGATCTTGCGATATATACAGAAAAGGCTGTGAGCATAAGCTCTCCTGAAAACGGAACAACTGTTCTTTCGCCATATATCCCGCTGAGCGGATACACAAGCAGCGCGGGCGCAGACTTTGATCTTTATATCGACGGAAAAAAAACAGAGACGATTTCCGGCTCAAACGCAGGCTGGAGCTTTAAAACGAGCCGACTTGAAAACGGCGCTCATACAGTAAGCGTTAACGAAAAAGGCTCTGACAAGGCATCGGATACACATACTATATACGTAAACAACCAATATAGCGCGGCAGTTACGGAATATTCGGCATCGTTCAGCCTGATAAATGGCACGGCGGAGAATTTCACAGACAGCCGTATAAATGCTGCAGTAAAGGCAGAGCATGTTATAGGTAATGATACTACTGATACAGTAACAGACCAAATAACGCTTGAACCTAACTCCGCGGCAGATTTCACTCTCCCAATAGACTGGGATCTTTCTACCGGATACGTAAGACTGTACATTACCAATGAAAGCGGAGATACTATTTCATACATCACAGAGATACCGCCGCAGGAGCCGATTTTTGTATCAAATGGCTTTGAAAACTATCAGGTGCTGCAGCGCGACATAGGCGGTGATTCAAGGACGGTGACAATATCGGGCATATATGACGGACTAAGCGCAGATATTGAAACGCGCATAGTGAGCGCTGATAACGGAGATGAAGTAGTTCCCTGGACAGTGGCAGAGCAAAACGGCACAGATTTTTCCGGAGAGCTTACCATACCTCAGGGCGGATGGTATCGGCTGGAGCTGAGAGCAGTAAAAGATGGCGATACGATAAATGAGCTTAAGCCAGAGAACAAATTCGGCGTACTGTGCATAGGGCAGTCGAACATGGTAGGCACAGGTGCGCTTGCAAGCAACACCTCTGCCAACACAGACGGCAGAACGAGCTACACTGAGGCGAATGATCTCGCCGCTAACTTCTCCAACGGCACATGGAAGCATCTTAAGGATCCGTACGATGACAATGCCGGATCAATGATACCGTCTTTGGCAAACGCGCTCACCGAAAAATACGAAATACCAATAGGTTTTGTTCCGGCAGCGGCAAGCGGAGCGGGACTTGCGGTAGATCCTGATAACAAGTGGCCAAACTGGATAACTCGTTTTGACGATGACCATTACAAATACGATCCGCTCAACATATACGGACGCAGTCTGCAAAGAGCGGAGGCTGCCGGAGGCATTGAGCTGATAATAATGAACCAGGGCGAGCATGACGTATCGATGGGCACTGATCCAGCAGTGTACGAGCAGATGATGAATGAGCTTTACGGATACTATAATGAAGATCTGTATGAAAACATACCATTATTCATCTGCCAGCTTGGCGCGAGCGCAAGCCCTATCGACGCATACAAGGGCAAAGATGACATAATGACCGGGATAAGGACGGCGCAGGACAGATGCGACAACGGCAGCACTATATTTATGGCAGCGACCGAAACAGACCTTTCCAAGAACAAAGATGAGATACACTTTACAGTATCATCTCTTGACATAATAGGTCAGCGTATGGCAAACGCCATAATGTATTACTATGGTGACAGTGACTATTACAGGGGCGCATACATAAGCTCTGCAGAATTTGCAGAGGGCGGCAATGCGATAGATGTACATATAACGCACCGCGGCGGCACAGACTTCACCCCGGAAAGCGATATTACAGGATTTACAGTGTATGATGACGGAAAAGAGGTAGAAGTGATATCAGCCGAAAAGACCTCCTCCGAAACTATAAGACTGACTCTTGAGCAACCCATCACCGGCATCGGAACACTGCGGTATCTGTATGGCAAAACGCCTGACATAAGCGGCATGATAAAGGATAACACACCGCTTGCACTTCCTATGGAGGGCACAACAGACGATATTTTGATACAGTAATGTTAAAAAGAGGCTGCTGCAAACTCGACGAGCTTGCAGCAGCCTTAGTGGTTTTAGAAA
>CALXSS010000069.1 GCA_944391225.1 uncultured Clostridia bacterium | reverse complement strand
CTACACTCTTTCCCTACACGACGCTCTTCCGATCTTAACTATCTCTGGTACGGCAAAGCCTGAAAGATGCTGAGCGTTGGTTATCTGAGCATATCCCCCCTGAGCCGGATAGAGCTGCTCTGTTCCCGATCCTGTTTCCTTTACAATTTTTATAAACACACCGTCTGTGCTGCTCTTTGAATCGTCAGCCTTTACAGTAGACGATTTTATGGTTATTGTTCCGTCTGCCGGAGCCTTGAATGTTCTTACAGCATTGAGCTTCTCCGGATGCATAAAGCTGCCGCCAACGCGCAGATATGTGTATGCTCCCTGCCAGTAGCCACCGGAGCTGTCATAGCTTTCAAGCTCGCCAAAATTGAGGTTTCCGTCCTCTGAGCGGAAATACCACACAGGTCCCTGCTCTCCGTTAAAATCTGCCGCTGAATTGTATACCTCCCTGACCTTGAATTCATAGCTGTCCGATACAGACGCCGTACAGAGCGGCTCCATATCCAATGCGCGCCACACAAAGCCCTTAAACATATATTGCTTTCCGTTTCCTACATAATCGGAGCAGTCATAGCGCAGCGTGCCTGATTATGACTGGGTATTATACAGCTTTACATTCTTATAAACCATATCCGCAAGCACAGGCTCACCGCCGCTCATATCATAGACCGCAAGAGCCGTGCAGATGCGGGTAGCTGTATTTGCGTCAAGTGACGATACAGTATAATCCATTGACGCAGTATCATCCGCAACTCTTATCTCTCCTGTATTGGCAGTCAGGGTTTCCGCCTCCTGTTCGGGAGCCTGCGCATCAACAAAGGTAATGCGTGGATCGGTTTCTGAAAGCATTTCGCCCTCAAGCCTTATGTCAGGGAATCCGCCGCCAGCCTTTGAATATATAACACAGCTTTCCAACTCTCCGCCGCTCCACTTGATATCCAGCTCATAACCGCCGCGCACCCTCGTTCCCTTTATCTCGCCGTTCTGCCAGGACGAGGGCAGAGCCGGGAGCAGATCTATATAGCCGCGGTGGCTCTGTACCATAAATTCCGCAAACGCGTTCTGTACATCCGCTCCCCACTGGGCTATCATTGATTCATTTGTGGTCTTCATTATTTCCAGAGCCTTGTCCGGTTCGCCAAGACGCACCCACATAGCCGCCTTATCCGGCATTCTCGCGCCGCTGCCGCGGTTTTCAAGTGCGGTATACGCGGCATTTGACATATAGCCGTCAAGCAGAGGCGACGGGTCCTTTTCCTCGCCGCTGCCTATTGTCGGGTTCTTATCAAAACCATTGTAGCTCGTTTCAGACGAATACAATATCACCGCCTCAGTCGCGCCGCTCAGAGTTATTCCCTCATCTGAGCAGCTTACATTTCCGTCTGTCTCCGTTATTCTGATGCGCGCCTCGACAGTCATACCGTAATCGTCAGCCCAGATCATTTTGTCCGCGCTGACCGGCGCGCGCCAAGACATAACATACTCGTTATTATCATTTACCCCTCTATATTCGCTGCCCGCTCCGGCTTCCTTTTCCTCGGGGAACGAGAGCGCAGCAGTCATATCTATCGTTCCTCCATCAGCCTCAAGCTTTACCGCTATAACGTTATCTGGATAGCTTGCAAACGCCGTTCTTGTATAGCTTACCCCATCCTTTTTATATTTTGTCGTTACTGTGGCGCTGTCAAGATCAAGCACGCGTGAATAGTCACCATAACTGTTATCGCCGCCGAAATCAAGTATCAGATCGCCCACGGGCAGATAGCTTGCCGCAAGGCTGCTTCCCACCATCTGCTTTGCGGAGGCTTCTATGGCTGAGATATCCTCCCAATCCTTCAAATCACCCTGCAAAAGCGCGCGGGTATTCTCCAGAGCCTCGCGGCGCGCGCCTGTTTCGTCATAGAGATCAGTATACTGCGGTCCTCCAGACCAGAATGAGGCGTCGTTGAGCTGATACACATCTTTGTCAACTCCGCCGTAGATCTTCGCGCCAAGCTTGCCATTTCCAATAGGCGTTCCTCCGTAGGTCCAGCCGCCTGAACTACCTTTTACAGCAGCGGGACTACTGTATTTTACAAGTAAATTTGAAAAATCCTCCTCATCTACCGCCGCCCTGACCGTGCACAGCTGCGGCATAAGCATTGCGCCCGCAGCAAGCATGGCAATTATCTGTTTTTTCATAGTGCTACCTCCAAATATTCATCTGCGGTCAATCCGCCCGGATCTCTTTTACAACTAAGTAATTGACATTTTATTAATTTAATTATATAATATTACTGGCGGTATTTCAAGATAAGGATATTGATAAACCACCGTAATATTGACATGAAATAAGGTGATACTGTGTATGAATATAACTGCGCCTATGCAAGACCGGGAGTAAGAGATGAAAACGTCCCAATATTTATTTACGGGCTTGCATTCGACTACACACATATAAAGGAGATAGACCGCGAACAGGGCTTTCCGCTGCTGCAGCTGCACCAGTGCACTGCCGGAGCAGGCTGTCTTGAGATAAACTCGGCGCAATATAATATTGAGGAGGGCGACGCCCTGATACTTCCGCCCGGGATACCGCACAGGTATTACGCCACAGAAAAGCCGTGGAATCTCGACTGGATAACCTTTTCCGGCTCCTGCTGCACACAGATAGCATCAGGATTCGGGCTTACGGAATTTGCACTGTATAAGGGCAGAGCATCGAGTGAGATACACAGCAAAATAAAAGAGGTAGTTGGTATATACCACAAGAGAGGCGCAAACCGCGTGCTTATGGCATCGCCGCTATCATACGAGATACTGACGCTTGCAAAGCGTCTTTCAGAGCGCAAAAGCCGCCTTTCACCCGTGCTGCGATACATTGAAGCGAACACCGGCAAGGATATGACGCTTGAGGAGCTTGCCGCAATTGCAGGTATAAGCGAATATCATCTCTGCCGCCTATTCCGTAACGAGCTTTCAATGCGCCCGACCGAATACATTAACCGAGCGCGGGTGCAGCTTTCAAAGGAGCTGCTTGCCGATATGAGCCTGAGCATAGCCGAAACAGCACAGCGCTGTGGTTTCCGTAGTGAAAACTATTTCCGCGACATTTTCAGACGGTTCACCGGAACATCGCCATCGGCATACAGAAAGCTTTACTATTCCGGATAATAAAAAAAGCCGCCGCAGCCCCTGAGTCGCTGACCCGGGGAGCATGCGGCAGCACGCATTATTCATCTTTTTTATTATGTCCGCCGTGACATATTCCGCTGTTCGGACAGGAGCTGCAGCCGCAGGAGCAGCCGCCCTTGCCCTCTTTTTTAGCCTTTACCATACGGTAAACAACGAACGCCACCGCTATAACAAGAACCGCAAGAACTATAGCAGTACCCACATACAACACCTCCGCCCTTTGCATAAGACAGCTGTAAAACAAATTCGCAGCCGTCTATATTATAACGTTTTTCTTACGCTGCGTCAACAGCTCTGAGCGAATTATCGCTCTTTACCTGATAACCCTTTCTGAAAAGGAAGTACAGTATCACCGCAATAATCACTATCGCAACGACCGTTCCCACACCGAACGATACCTCGCCTGTGATAAGCCCGCCGATCTGATAAACTATAAGCGATACGGCATATGCGAATACGCACATATAGGATATAGCGAAAGCTGTCCACTTACCGTTGTTCATCTCGCGCTTAATCGCTCCCATTGCCGCAAAGCACGGCGCGCAGAGCAGATTGAATATCATAAAGCT
Source organism: uncultured Clostridia bacterium (assembly GCA_944391225.1). Taxonomy (GTDB): domain Bacteria; phylum Bacillota; class Clostridia; order UBA1381; family UBA1381; genus Ornithomonoglobus. The sequence continues at coordinate 9,356 of CALXSS010000069.1, read as the reverse complement.
GTACGCTGAAATTGCTGTGAACTCATGTGCTATTGAGCCCCATACCTCGGCGCCGTCCTCCGCGACCTCAGCAAAGCCGTAGAGCACACCGAAGGTTGAAACGACCTCCTCTTTTGCAATAAGACCTGTAACAGTAGCGACAGTCGCTTTCCAGTCGCCCCAGCCAAGCGGTGAGAATATTGGCGCGACAACATTACCTATTGATGCAAGCAAACTTGTGTTGTTGTCCTCAACCATACCGAATCCGCTTTCCGTAAAGCCAAAGCCCTGCAGGAACCAGAGAACTATCGACGAAAGCAGGATTATTGTTCCGGCTCTCTTTATAAAGCTCCAGCCGCGTTCCCATGTTCCTCTCAGAACATTGCCGTATGACGGAACATGGTATGCCGGCAGCTCCATAACGAACGGCGCAGGCTCGCCGGCGAACGCCTTTGACTTCTTAAGCATTATACCTGACACTATAATAGCCGCAACGCCGATAAAATATGCGCTTACCGCAACCATTCCGCTGCCACCGAAAAGCGCGCCGGCAAAAAGTCCTATAATAGGCATCTTTGCGCCGCATGGAATGAAGCAGGTAGTCATAATAGTCATCTTTCTGTCTCTATCCTGCTCAATGGTACGCGATGCCATAACTCCAGGAACACCGCAGCCAGTGCCTATCAGCATAGGAATGAAACTTTTACCTGAAAGACCGAATCTTCTGAATATTCTGTCCATAATAAACGCCACACGTGCCATATAGCCAATATCCTCAAGCACGCAGAGCATAAGAAACAGTATGAGCATCTGCGGAACAAAGCCAAGCACAGCTCCAACACCGCCCACAATACCGTCTATTATAAGGCTGTCGAGCCAGTCCGCCGTATTCATTGCTGCAAGGGGTATATCAAGGATAACAGGTATACCGGGTATCCACAGTCCGAAATCGGCAGGATCAGGCTCAGCTGCTGATAAAGCCGCTTCCGCGTCAGATGATGACACGCTGATGACCTCAGTATTTCCCTCCTCATCTGAGAGCTCAAGCTCCGCACTCACGCCTGCCGCCTCGTTAAAGAACGTATCTAAAACAGCCTGATCAGGCTCCTCAGCCTCAAGCGTTTCCGAAACTGCTGATGTATCTATTCCCTCAGAACCTGCCGCCTCCAAAAACGCGTCTATCTTAGCCATTTCCAGCTCGTAATCTCCGGCAGCCTCCTCATATGCTGCCGTGCCGATACCGAACAGACGCCAGCCATCGCCGAAAAGTCCATCGTTAGCCCAGTCGGTCATCATAGATCCGAACGGTCCCATAGCTATCCAGTAAACAAGATACATCACAGCAGCGAATATAGGCAGAGCAAGAACTCTGTTCGTTACAACGCGGTCGATCTTGTCTGACGCCGAAAGATCACCTTTTCTGCGCTTTTTATAGCACTTCGCTATTATATCCGCGATCTCGTCATAGCGCGCTGCAGTGATAATAGATTCAGCGTCATCGTCCATCTCCTTTTCACATGCCTCTATGTCCTTTTCTATATGCTTAAGCTTATCAGCCGGCAGCTTAAGCTGCTCAAGAACTTTTTCGTCACGCTCAAATATTTTTATAGCAAACCATCTCTGCTGCTCCTCCGGCAGCTCATGCAAGGCGGCTTCTTCTATGTGCGCGAGAGCATGCTCTATTGAGCCTGTAAACGTGTGACGCGGTATACTTCTCACTGTCGCTCTTGCCGCGCTTACCGCAGCCTCGGCAGCCTCTTTCACACCTGTTCCCTTGAGCGCTGAGATCTCACATACCTTTACGCCAAGCTCCTTTTCAAGCACAGATACCTTGATAACGTCTCCGTTTTTCCTTACAATATCCATCATATTTATCGCGCATACAACAGGTATGCCCAGCTCACAGAGCTGAGTGGTAAGGTACAGATTACGCTCTATATTTGTTCCGTCAATAATGTTCAAGATAACGTCAGGACGCTCGTTTATAAGATAATTTCTTGCCACTACCTCCTCAAGCGTGTATGGCGAAAGCGAATATATTCCAGGCAGATCTGTAACGGTAACATCCTTATGATCCTTGAGTCTGCCCTCTTTCTTTTCTACAGTAACTCCGGGCCAGTTACCCACATACTGCGCCGAGCCAGTCAGCGCGTTGAACAGCGTTGTTTTTCCGCAGTTCGGATTACCCGCAAGTGCAATTCTATACTCCATATCTGATACAGTAACTCCTTTCAAATCAGCGAGCGGTGCCAAAATATATCAACCTACACAAACGCAAGTTATTTAAAAATAAAACATATTAGCTTTGCACAACTCATTTTCAAAAAAAATTTATACTATTTCTATCATTTCAGCGTCAGCCTTACGCAGAGAAAGCTCGTATCCCCTTACGCGTACCTCTACAGGATCACCAAGCGGCGCGAACTTTCTGATGTATACCTCCACGCCCTTAGTTATGCCCATATCCATGATACGGCGCTTGACCGCACCGCTGCCATGAAGCTTTTTTACAACCACCGTTTCGCCTATCTTAGACTGCTGCAGTGTTTTCATATATATGTACCTTCCTTTCCGCAGCATGCGCTGCTTATATATAATAAGCTCACAATTACAGCTTGCAATTGCGGCTGTTTTACAGATATGCGGTATTTCAGACGAATATCTTCATCGCCATTTCGCGGCTTATAGCCACGCGCGACTCCTTTATCTGAACGATTATATTTCCGCCAATAACCGATATTACCTTTACCATAACTCCGACTATAAAGCCAAGCTGTTCAAGATGCTTTTTTATATCCTCTCTGCCTCCGATGCGCTTGATGTACTTAACATCGCCGGGATTTGCCATAGCCAAGGGCATACAAAACATACCTCCAATCACGATTCAGCGGACGCCTCAGACAGCTGCCTGAAATAGTCAGCCGATCCACAATGTTTTTACTAATATATATTAGCATATACTAACTTAAATGTCAATACCTTTACGAAAATTATTTAAGACTATTTTTGTGTGGTCGAAAATATATACCCGTTGTGTATGATACTGTTGACTATGACATATTTTTGTGGTAAAATTTAAATAAAGGAAGTGATAGAATGAGTACAGAGCTTGAGCTTATGCGGCTGCAGAATGACGCGCTGAAAAATGAATCGCTGCGTGACGAGCTGCTCGCAACAAGGGAAAGCGCCGATCCGCTCAGCGCGTTCTGTAAAACCTGTGCCGAGCACGGCTATGATATTTCGATATTTGAGCTCGCAGACATGGGACAGTCGTTCTGCGATGCCATGCTTCGCAGCGTAAACGGCGGTGGAGTCGAGGCTCCCGATGGCTGGAACGATTATTATGAAATGTTTTTTGAGGCAATAAAGAAATAACGGTCACATACGGGACAGCCGCACGGCTGCCCCGTATGTATTTTATAAGAAAAATCGTATCATTATAAGCAAATCTGAAACCATTTTTATTTTTACATTGTATATAATAGTGTACACAATAAAATTACGGTGATAAGAGGTGACAACATGACTGAGGACGAAAAACTAATAAATAACATCAGGCGAAAGCGCCGCGGAGCCTTGGAAAGGCTTATAGATATGTATACACCATATATAGGCACTATAGTATATAATGTTATAGGCTCATCTCTGCCTAAGGAAGATATGGAGGAGGTGATCTCTGATACTTTTATCACACTATGGCGCAACGCGGACAAATTCGATATTCATAAAGGCTGCTTGCGTACATATTTAGGTACAATAGCTCGTAACCTTGCAAAAAACAAGCTTACATCGCAAAAAGAAAGCTCAGAGCTTAATGAAAATATTTCTGCGGTCAACAGCGAGCCACATATTGCGCTTGAACTGGCTGATGAACGCTCTGCAATGATAGAGGCAATAAAAGAGCTTGGAGAACCTGACAGTGAAATATTCATGAGATACTATTATTATGATGAAAAAATTTCTTATATATCAAAAATAATGCGTATCCCATGCAACACGATCAAAACAAAGCTCGCGAGAGGACGAAAAAAGTTAAAGGAAATATTGCAAGGGAGGAACATCAATGAATAAAAGGCTGAACGAGATAGGTGTTAATGCTGATCTGAAATTTAGCACCGAAAGAATCAAATCACGGACAAATGATATTCTCAACGAAGATCCAATAGAAAAGAAGATCTTTATTAAGCATAAAAAAAGATTTATTGCACTTATTGCTGCTGCAATTGCTATCATATGCTTTGCCACAGCACTTGCCGCAGATAACATTATATCATATTTCAAATCCGAAAAAGCGGTAGAAATAACAAATATTGAAGAGCTTGAAAGCCACAGCAAAAAAATAGAAAGCTCTGTTTCGCAGGACGGATACACACTTACAATGGACAATATTGCTGTAGATGATAATTTTCTGCATATTTTCGTTACTATTACAAGCGATGAATTAAGGATATGGGAAAACACTAAAATTCGTCCATTTTTCTACTGCCGAATAAACTCTCAGAATATAAGCGATGAGAATAACAGCAGTTCATATGGATATTATGCAGATGACTACACCTATAAAATAGCGTTAAAATACAACATATCACGATTCAGCATCCCTGATGAATTTATTTTGGAGCTTTACTCCGTACCGGGATATGATGAGCGCGGCGAATTTGAGGACGGATACCTGTCTCAGGAATACCTGTCTCTTACCGAAGATGATAAATCAAAGCTCGCATATCTATGTGTTGAAACAACAAAGGCAAGCATTGAGGAAAACGAAAAGGTATATGAAACTGATAAGACTTTTGAATATGAGAATTTTGACGGCGGCACAGCATACGGAGATATCTCTAAAATCATTTTTTCGCCATTCGGCAGACAGATAGTTGTCAAGGATGACCTCGGCGGTCTCGGTGCCAAGTATGTAATGGATATGGCTATAGCTGATGACAGAGGAGAATTTGCAGATATTATCACAACTAATATCACAGGCGCAGCATTTGATGAAAACGGATACTTGACGCAAATACTGCCCGAAACCGTAGAAAAAGGCAGGAAGTATTCCAATTCGATCGAATTTATAAAAGGGAGCGCGGACACCGAATATCTTGATCTTATTCCCGCAAAATCCAACAGCAATACAAAATGCGATGTAACGCAGCAAGCCGGATCATATCCGATCACATTCGCGGTCAATGAATACGGAAAAATCGTTGTAACCGGAATTGTTATCCAAGATGGAATAATTAATATCCATTACTTCAAAGACGGTTTCGTAAAAGGAAATCCGGAATTTGTTTTTCTTGATAAAAACAATGATGCCATTGATTTTGGCAGGTATCCGGGCGTATTTTATGAAACAAACTATGCAACAGATTCATATACCGTCTCATATTACTACAATGAATATGACGATAAAGGAAAAAAGCCCCTGCCCTCAGACGGAAGTCTGAGCAAAGAAAGCCTTGAATCACGTCTGTCATCAATCATTGTAAAGGCGGAAAATGATTATATACTTGATTATGACAACTCTATCAGAATAGATTTGAAATAGCAATTGATTTGACGTGAAGCAGATGTGGCTACGCCACTCCATCCTTTCCGCACCATTTTTCTAAAGCCCCGTGTTGCTGCTGCAACTCTGCCTGATCATATATACAGTACATCACAAAACCAGCTGTGTGCAATAAAAATTTTACAGTCCGATGAAACAAAAAGCAGTCGCGCCGTTATGTAAGCTCGCACAAAAAACGGTACACTCCGCGCAGCTTATTTCGGATAAAGCGGATTGTTTGACTTGTAATTGAACCTGCTTTTATATTCCTTCATGCTGTAGCCTGTCTGCTCCTTGAAGATCCTGTTCAGATACCTGTGGCTGAATTCAAAATCGCTGTATATGATGTAGAGCGGACGGTCAGTATTTTCAAGCCAGTCCTTAATCTTCTCTACTCTGATGTGGTTGCAGTATTCAACGAATGTCATTCCCACATTGTCCTTGAACACCTTGCAGATGTACTGCGGCGACATGTGCAGCAGCTCCGCCACCTCGCCGAGCGAGATCTTTCTGTGAATATTCTTGTGTGCATAATTATACATATGCCCTATCACATGATTTTTGTTGTCAGGCGTCCTTGTCCTGACCTTCTTGGAGCTGAGCCTGAACAGGTATATCAGCAGGTTTATTATATACGCCTTTACGGCTATTTCATGACGGGGCTGCATATATGTATACTCATCTATCATTCTGACCATGATGTTTCTAAAATCCTTATGATTCGTATCATGAGCTATTATGCAGGCTGCCTTGAAATCAAAAAAATAGTTCAGCTCCTTAAACTGCGAGCTTATATTCCTGAACGGACAGTACAGCTCATCAGGATCAAAAACGCAGAAGTAAAGGCTTATCTGCCTGTCGGCTAAGGACGAGGAAATCCTGTAGGCGGAATTCCTGTTGATGAGTATAATATCGCCCTCATCTATATCCGCCTTTATATTCTGCCCCCCAGAACGTCCCGTCACCGTGCGCAACGTATGCCAGGATCATGCTTTCGCATACCGCCTCCTTCATCTCCTGTATCGTCGCGGCATGCTCTATAAATATACCGTTGTGCTTTGCGAGAAAATCCTTGCTGTAACATAGCTCATATTCCTCCATAGCCCATCCCTCCAAAAATTATTGTCTATTATATCAAAAGAGATTATATCAGAACAATTACATATTAGTCAATATGTATATTAATATAAGGACCAAAGAGGTTAATATAGTGTATTGTAATTTCTTTACTTTAATGTATAATTATAATATAAGTATTATTGCTTAAATAATTAATTTATGAACGGAGGATGTTTATGAGAGGAAAAAGAAGTTTAGCCGGTCTTACAGCTGTAATGCTGCTGGGAAGTCTTATTGCCGGCTACGGAACAACTGCAAGCGCAGAGAGCACAGTACAAATGGATGGCAATGAATATGCAACCATCGACTCTGCTCTGGAACAGGCGAAAGTGGATATGAACAAAAAAAATGGGATAACGAAAACTATCACTATAAGCGCCGATCAAACAATCACTGGTACAGGATATGCTTTGGGATACAATAACAAAGTAATATTTGAATCAGAAGGAGATGTGCGTAGAACTGTCACATTGGTTCCGTCAGTACAATCGGTAAGTGTTTTTAACTGGGATATGTACGAGTTTGATAACATCAAGCTTACACAAGCTGATGGCAGTTCAATAAATTCAGTTTTTTCTTATCAAAGTGACTATATAACCAATAATAAAGTCACCTTTAACAACTCGGAGATAACCGGACTGAATGTAACGGATTGTATCAGTGTATTTGCAACAAATAATCTTTACAATACAACTGTTAAAGATAATTTTGCACAGTGTACATTGTTTGCAATCAGGGATAACAGCACAATTAAGAATTCTACTATTACCAACAATTCTACCGGTAAAGGTGATCTTCAGTACGGTGCTATACAAGTTACTGCTAATAAAACAGCAACCATTATAAACTCTACAATAAAAGATAACACCTGTACATACGGTGATCTTCAGATAGATGCCGGATCTACAGCTGTTCTTTCCGGAAACACTGTAATTGGAGAAATTTACAAGGCTGGTTCATTAGTGCTTAATAGCGACTTCACAGGATCAGCCGGTTTAACTATTCCGGGTGAAAAGACAGTCGGAACAGTTTTAGCTACAGTTCAAGACGGAGCAGATGTATCAGGAATAACAGTAAACGGTCTTGCTGATAATTTGATGCTCAAGGTTGAAGGTGGACAGCTTGTAATAGCTGAAAAGCCGGCGTCAAGCGTAACACCTAACGCTGACGTTGAAAAGGTAACAGTCGACACGACCGATTCAGACATGGATGCTGTAGGCTTTGTAGGCAATGTTAAGGTTACAGGAACAGCAAATATCGGCACGATAGGTTTCAAAGTAACAGCTAAGAATAACGATCAGAAAACAGCAACTCAGGACTGGGTCTATGATACAGTCATAACATCAGCTGACGGTGGGTCAACAGATGTAGTATTCGGACTTATGCTCACAGACCTCAGCGCGATAGGTCTTACAAGAGAAAATGTATCAGCTGAATATCTTAATTAATAGGAGGAATTTCAATGAAAAAATACATAGAACCTGAAATGAATATAGATCTGTTTGACGCCGAGAACGTGACGGCTGCAAGCAATCTTAACAATTTGATGGAAGACGAAACAAACGGAAACTTCAAAACAGTAACTGCTGCAAACTTCTTTGACGGAGTTACATTTGTTCCGTAATAACTGCTGAGCATACGTAAATAATAATAAAATACGGTATCAGCCATGCGGCTGCCCTGTTTTCGGACAGGCAGCCGCTTTTTACGTGTATACATAAAAAGCATAGACAGGCATTCAAAAAGGGTATTGGACATTTCCGCACAAAAATGATAAACTATAGATAAGAAAGGAGCGGCGACATGAAAAAACCAATAATCACACTTATTACCGCCGCCGCGCTCAGTCTGCCCGCGTGCGCGGCAGCGGCGGAAATGAATATCACAAATCAAAGCGTGCTTATCGCCGGAGCGAACACTGACACAGCGCTGATAGTTGCCCTGTATTCAGGCAGCGAGCTGATAGGAGCGCATTTTTACCGCGGCGAAACAAAAGCAAGCTACGCTGAGGACATGAAAGCTGCCATGCAGCGCGCTACAAAGGTAAAGGCGTTTCTGTGGAACACCGGCACTCAGACGCCTGTTGTATCATCTATCGGAGGAGAAATATCGGAGCTGCCGGAGCCGGGCGAAACGCTGTATATAAGATCAGGCGGCAGACTGCTCAGCGCGGAGCTTGCGGACAACTCCTCAGCCGATGCACTCGTCTCACTTCTCATGGACGGGGATATAACTTTAGACATGAGCGACTACGGGAATTTTGAAAAAGTCGGCAGTCTTGGCGCGGAGCTGCCGCGCAATGACGAGCAGATAACGACAGAGCCGGGCGACCTGATACTGTATCAGGGCAGCTCATTCGTCATATACTATGACACAAACTCATGGAACTTTACCAGACTTGGAAAGATAAACGATATTACACAATCGGAGCTAAAGGAGATACTCGGCTCGGGCGATGTTCAGGTGACATTGTCAATAGGATAAGCTCTGTTTCGGCAGGTATATACGGTGAAATATCAAAGTCTGTGATGCTGCGTGAACCAACAATAAGTAATTTCATACATTCACCTCTTTCACATTATTGAATGTATACATTATATAATGTCAAAGTCTATATGTCAAGATAAGTTATGTATTAAAACACGGTTTTTGAATGAGTAAACAAATTGTAAACAAAATTTAAAATAAAAATTGCCTTGAATATGATATAATTTAT
>CALXSS010000068.1 GCA_944391225.1 uncultured Clostridia bacterium | reverse complement strand
TTAAGCATATTTATTCTTGCTGTATTCTGTGGAATACTTATGTTTATTGCTGTTGATGGAAGTAAACGTTCATCAAGGAAGGGCGATCATGTTGCGTCGTTATTTTTTGTAGTGATACCTGTTATGTTTTTTATAACCTGCGGATTTAATCATTGCGTTGCTGATCTGGCTTATTTCTTTATCAGCGGATGTTCGCATGCAGGGGGAGCTGCTGTGTATTTCTTGTTTGTTATACTTGGAAATGCAGCGGGTTGTATGATGATTCCGTTTATGAAAAGAGTATCGTATACTCTTAAACGTGTATAATATTTTTAGATAGTATTATGGAGCAGCCAAGAATTTTGAGCTGCTCCATTTTTTGGTATACCTTTTGTTATAAAAAATACAATATGGCTTGATGTTGATACTGTTTTGTGGTAAAATAATATAAAGTATCCGGTTTCAGGCAAACAGAGAAATGGGGGTAACGTATGATAACTGAAAATATTAGCATAATGCGCGATGGTCTTATATTGCGTGGGGACATGACAAGACCTGATATTGAAAAATGTCCGGTAGCGATAATATTTCATGGGATAATGGCAGACCGCGGCAGCGGCGACGGAATGTTTTCTCGAATGACGGAGTCTCTTGTTAAAAAAGGGATAGCTGTTGTGAAATTTGATTTCGACGGTCATGGTGAAAGTGACGGCAGATTTTCCGACATGAGCGTATTAAGTGAATTGCTTGACGCGTCTAAGATAATAGAATATGTAAGAAGCCTTGATTTTGTGACAGACATTTATATTATAGGTCATTCTCAGGGCGGAGTAGTAGGCGGAATGACTGCAGGATATTACAGAGATCGTGTTTCAAAGCTCGTTATGCTCGCACCTGCCGCGACACTTAAAGATGATGCTGTGAATGGAGTGTGCTTCGGCGTTAAATACGACACATTGAAAGTACCGGAAAATATTTGTCTTAGAAACATCTATGGCAAGAGCTATTATGTGGGAGGTTTCTATTTTAGGACTGCATCTACATTGCCTATATATGAGGTCACATCGCGCTTTGAGGGAAAAACTCTTATTATTCATGGTTCAAATGATGAGGTCGTAGACGTAATAGCTGCGAAGCGTTACAAGGAATTTATGAAGAATGCGGAGCTTGAGATAATAGAGGGGGAAAATCATGGTCTGTGCGCTTTTTCACTGGATAATGTTATAGACAGAACGGTTGATTTCCTCTGTGATGAACAGTAATATTTGTGGTTTATGCAGTCTGTGATAAAGAAAGGCGAAAATTCGCAATAGAGAAATATTGCAGGCGCATCAGGGGTTGCGAGGTGATGAAGATGAAAAAGAACTGGTCATTAATAGCGTCCGCGGCAGCGCTTGCGCTCGCCGTAGTGTGCGTGGTAAAGGTTATTTCAATAGCTGACAGTCTTGGCGATATGCGGCAAAGTATAAGCAGTCAGCTGAACGATATGAAGAACGGTATAGATGGCATTGAAACGAGAGTGCTGGACGCTATAGATGCGCAGGGCAGTCTGATCTCGTACAGCGGCTGGGTATACGAGGATACAGACATAAGCGGAGGAAGCGTCAGCATAAGCTGTACAATAACACCTAAGGAATATACTGAGTCAACGGAGGCATATATTGTATGTAACGGAAAAGAATATGTTATGACCGGGGCCGACAGGAGCTATACGGCGGTGATAAGCATTCCTGTGTTTGAGAACAGCAATATAAGCAGCGTTGTATTTTCCGACGGCGATACAGTTAGAACACAGTCTCTTGATATGAGCATATTTCCCAGGTATGACATACTGCCAATTGTAAGCGGCAGGTTTGACGGCTCGGGCGAGGGTAAAAAGAACGCCGGATCATTCAGCTATACAAGGAATGGACTGGTTTTTGTAGATGTTGAAAACAGCAATTACAGCGGCGTTGAAAAGGCGGAGATAGTTTTTGAAACGGACGGAAAGGAAACAGGCAGAGAGCAGATAGATCTGAGCTACAGCGCGCAGGAGGAATATATAGATAAAGCGTCCACTGGAAACTCGAGGATAACAATGCCTGAGGAAAATCAGTATGATGAGTCATCATACAGCAGGATATATTATTATCTGGAAAACACAGCGGAGATCGAATTTGGCGGCGTTAACGATATATATGTGGAGATAACTTATGACACCGGACTGTGCATGAGGTCGCTTTGTGATTCGATAAGTGTAGATGAAAACGGTTCGGTTGGAGCGGGAAATTATCAGTTTGTGGGAGCGGAAGGAAGTATAATAGACGAGAACGGCAAAGATCTGTACAGCGTTAAACTTGACTGATGGATAATAAGGTATTTATATATTATATCAAATCAACAAAACGGCTGCTGCTCAGACTTTGTTTTTAGGGCGGAGTGACGAGGTTTTGAAAAAAATAAAAAAATGTATTGCAATATTAGCTGAAATGTGATAGAATATCTACACTTGAAAACATAATGCCCGTACAGGGCTGAATACCTTATGAGAAATGCAACGGCGCACAGATATTTTTTATTTGTGCGCCGTTTTTTTCTGGATTTACTAAATGTGAGATCATTATTTTATAATAGGCGGAGGTTGACGGCAATGACTTCAAAGGAAATAATCCTCAACAGAGTGGAGGATGAGGATGTAAGATTTATTCGTCTACAGTTTACAGATATGCTCGGACGCATGAGAAATATGGCAATAACAGTTGACAGACTTGATGAAGCTCTTGAAAACAGGTGCATATTTGACGGCTCTGCAATAGACGGGTTTGCAAATATCGAGGAAAGCGACCTATATTTGCATCCTGATCTTTCAACATTTGCGATCTTCCCGTGGAGGCCGCATAACGGAAAGGTGGCAAGACTTATATGCGATGTATATACTCCTGACGGCAAGCCGCTTGAGTATAATCCAAGACTTGTGCTTGAAAAGGTCATAAAGGAAGCGGAGGAGCTGGGGTATACATTCAGAGTAAGTCCCGAAATAGAATTTTTCCTGTTCAATACTGACGAAAAAGGAAATCCAACAACGGAAACAAACGACAGCGGCAGCTATTTTGACATGGCTCCGCTTGACAACGGAGAGAACACAAGACGGGATATATGTCTTACTCTTGAGGAGATGGGATATACTATAGAGGCATCCCATCACGAGATGGCACACGGACAGCATGAGATAGTGTTCAAAGCAGGTGACGCGCTTACAACAGCCGACAGGATCGTCACATTCAAGACGGTAGTAAAGACTATAGCAAAGCGCAACGGTCTGCACGCAACTTTTATGCCTAAGCCGTTTGCGGACGAGTGGGGATCAGGAATGCATCTGACAATGTATCTCGAAAAAGACGGCAAAAACGTGTTCGCGTTTGATTCGGAGGCAAATCGATTTGACAAGACTGCGTATAGATTTATAGCCGGTCTGCTTAAGTATACGCGTGAAATAGCTTGTCTTACAAACCCGACAGTTAATTCATATAAGCGCTTTATACCTGGAGCAGATGCGCCATGCCACATATCATGGTCTGAAAATAACAGAAGTCTGCTTATAAGAGCGGTGCGCTCAAGAGTTCCTGAGCAGTCGTGCATCGAATACCGTTCACCGGACGGAACAGCAAATCCGTACCTGGCTCTTGCGGCAATACTCAAGGCAGGGCTTGAGGGAATAAAGAACGAGAGCATAGAGCTTCCGCCGAGTATAGGAATGAACATTAATGAGCTTTCAGGAGACGAACTGAAAATGCTTGGTATCAAGCGAATGCCCGTAAGTCTTAATGAGGCGTTGAGGATTGCGCGCGGCTCAGAGCTGCTAACAGAGCTGCTTGGTGAAAAGCTAAAGGAGAATTATATAGCAAAAAAGGAAGCCGAGTATGATTCTTACAGGCGCACAGTGAGCGAATGGGAGCTTAAGAGATATCTTGTAGAGTATTGATGTCTTTTAAAGATCAGTAAAGGACACAGATCAAGCATTAAGGAGTGAGGACGTTGGAGCGCATACTATTAGCTTTTTCGCATGACGAGGCTGCGGCAAAGCTGCGCCGGATGCTGGAGGGCACCGGGTTTGAACCGGATTCTCTTGTATGCCGAACAGGGGCGGAGCTGCTGCGCGCCGCTGAAAATTACGACAGCGTCCTCATAATTATGGGTTATCGGTTGCCGGATATGATAGCAGACGAAATAGGCGAGTATCTGCACGACGGCTGCAGGATAATGTCAATAGTGCGTGCTGAGCATATTGACGATATAATCAGTGAGAACATCTTTGTGCTTCCTCTGCCCGTAAACAGAAACAAGCTCATCTCATCACTGCGGATGCTGCTCGGAGGAACACAGCCGGAGCGGAAAATACAGAAAAGTGAAAGTGAAACAGCTCTTATAAACGAGGCAAAGCTGTTTTTGATGGAAACATATCATATGACTGAGCCGCAGGCGCATAGGTTCATGCAGAAAAGAAGCATGGACAGCGGCTCAAAGCTGACTGATACGGCAAGGCTGATATTGGGAATTGATGAATAGATATAAATGAGACTGACGCAATGGGGACTGTACTCCTGCGCAGGAGTACAGTCCCCATTGCGGCTTGAAGAGTACAGTTTCACATAATAATTATAATGGAGGCGGATCATGCAGAAAATTGAGTTTACAAAAATGCAGGGAGCAGGCAACGACTATATATATGTTGACTGCACAAAGCATATGATAGAGAATGCCGGAGAGGTGTCGCGAATACTCTCAGACAGACATTTCGGAATAGGCTCTGACGGACTTGTGCTCATATGCAGCTCTGACAAGGCAGATTTCAGAATGGAGATGTATAACAGTGACGGCACGCAGGCGGAGATGTGCGGAAACGCGTCGCGATGTGTCGGTAAATATGTGCATGACCGCGGTCTTACTGATAAGACAACTGTAACTCTTGAAACTTTGGCAGGTATAAAGACACTGGAGCTTATACTTGATGAGAGAGGCGAGGTGGATCAGGTCTGCGTTAATATGGGCGCGCCGGAGCTTAAGCCTGAAAAAATACCTGTTATAGGTGAGGGCGAAAGCTTTATAGCGCAAAATATTGAGGCGGACGGCAGGGAATGGAGCGTTACCTGCGTGTCTATGGGTAATCCTCATGCGGTCACATTCGTAGATGACACCGAGGCGATAGATATTGAGCACATTGGACCTTTGTTTGAAAATCACAGGCTGTTCCCAAAGCGTATTAACACGGAATTTGTCCAGCCTATGGGCGATGAGGTATTCAGAATGCGCGTATGGGAGCGCGGAGCGGGCGAGACGCTTGCCTGCGGAACAGGCGCGTGCGCGACACTGGCGGCGGCTGTATTAAACGGTCTTTCAGACGGCGAGGCAGATATAGTCCTGCGCGGAGGAACTCTGCACATCAAATGGGATAAAAATGACAATAATATATATATGACAGGTCCTGCGCGGTTTGTGTTTGACGGTGTTGTGACTGTTTAAGAAAGGAATTTACAGAATGGCAAAAATAAATGAAAATTATCTTAAGCTGCCCGGCAGCTACCTTTTTTCGGAGGTCGCGTCAAGAGTAGCGGCGTTTGCCGCGTCAGCGCCTGAGAAAGAGATAATAAGAATGGGAATAGGCGATGTTACACGTCCGCTCGTTCCCGCTGTAATTGAAGCGATGCACAGAGCAGCTGATGAGATGGCTACAGCCGAGGGATTCCACGGATACGGACCGGAGCAGGGATATGATTTCCTGCGTTCAAAGATCGTTGAAAAGGATTATGCCGGACTTGGCATCTCGTCTGATGAAATATTTGTATCAGACGGAGCAAAATCGGATTGCGGAAATATAGGTGATATATTTGATGTATCGAACAAGGTTGCAGTATGTGATCCGGTATATCCTGTCTATGTGGATACGAACGCGATGGCAGGGCGCGCCGGAGAATATCGTGATGGAAGATGGACGGAGCTTTATTATATGCCCTGTGTTGAGGAGAACGGTTTTATGCCGGAGCTGCCAAAGGAAAAGGCGGATATAATCTATCTTTGTTTTCCTAATAATCCCACAGGAATGGCTGCAACAAGAGCGCAGCTTAAGGATTGGGTGGACTATGCAAGAAAAAATGGAAGCGTTATACTTTATGACAGCGCTTACGAGGCTTTCATAACCAGTCACGATGTTCCGCATTCGATATATGAGATAGAGGGAGCTAAAGAGGTTGCTATAGAATTCAGAAGCTTTTCAAAAACAGCAGGCTTTACCGGAACGCGCTGTGCGTATACAGTTGTTCCAAAGGCTCTGAAGATAGGCGGAACAGAGCTTAACAGGCTATGGAACAGACGCCAGTGCACAAAGTTCAATGGCGTGCCTTATATTATACAGCGCGCTGCAGAGGCTGTCTATTCAGATGAGGGACAGCGCCAGATAAGAGAGAATATCAGCTACTATATGAATAATGCGCGAATTATACGCGAATCTCTCACTTCTGCCGGATTGAGGGCGTACGGCGGAGTTGATTCTCCGTATGTATGGGTAAAGACGCCGGACAATACACCGTCATGGGAGTTTTTCGACAGGCTGCTCCATGAGGCGGGCGTTGTAACAACACCAGGCGAGGGCTTTGGACCGAGCGGCGAGGGATATATAAGATTTACAGCGTTTTCTACAGAGGAAAACACTCTTAAGGCTATGGAAAGAATCAGAGCCGTACTGTAACGGCGAGAAAGGATGAAATGTATGGTAAACGGACTTCCGGAAAAACAAGGCTTATACGATCCGCAGTTTGAGCATGATGCCTGCGGAATAGGCTGTATAGCAAATATAAAGGGCAGAAAATCACATTCGATCGTAGATCAGGGCTTACAGATACTCAAAAATCTTGCTCACCGCGGCGGAGTTGGCTCTGAGCCGGACACAGGTGATGGCGCTGGTATTCTAATCCAGCTCCCGCATAAATTCATGTGCAAGGTCTGCCGCAACGAGGGCATAGAGCTGCCGGAAAAGGGAGATTATGGCGTGGGAATGCTGTTCCTTTCACCCGATGCTGACACGCGCTCTGAAAGCCTTGATATTCTCGCTCGCTTAATAGCTGAGGAAGGGCAGAAGCTGCTGGGTGTCAGAGAAGTGCCTGTATATGATGTGTGTATAGGCGAGAGCGCAAAGGAGGCAATGCCGCATATAGTACAGGTGTTCGTTGGCAGAGGCGATAACGCGCCTGACAACGACTGCTTTGAAAGAAAGCTGTATATAATAAGCAAGCTTGCAGAAAAGCAGATAAGAAAGAGCGGAAAGGACAACTATTTCTATTTTGCCTCGTTCTCGTCAAGAACGATAGTGTATAAGGGAATGCTCACACCTGAGCAGGTAAAAGAGTTTTACCTTGATCTTAAGGATGAGGATCTTGAAACGGCGATCGCGCTTGTGCATTCGCGATTTTCAACGAACACGTTCCCGTCATGGGAAAGAGCGCACCCGAACAGATATATAATCCATAACGGCGAGATCAATACTATACGCGGAAATGTCAACTGGGTAAAGGCAAGAGAAAGAATGTTCAGCACACCCGAGTTTGAGGGTGATATGGATAAGATACTTCCTGTTATAAATGAGGACGGCTCAGACTCAGCTATGCTCGATAATTATTTGCAGTTCCTGCATCTTTCGGGATTCTCGCTGCCGCGCGCTGTAATGATGACTATACCGGAGCCATGGGAAAAGAATGAGAATATGGATCCGGCAATGCGCAGCTTCTATGAGTATCATTCATGTATAACTGAGCCGTGGGACGGTCCGGCAGCAGTGGCGTTTACAGACGGTACACTCGTGGGCGCAACTCTTGACAGAAACGGTCTGCGTCCGGCAAGATATTATGTTACAAGCGACGATATGATAATACTTGCATCAGAGGTGGGCGTAACTGATATTGACCCGTCAACTGTAATAGCAAAGGAAAGGCTGCATCCGGGAAAGATGCTCCTTATTGACACAGCAGCGGGAAAGATAGTTTCGGACAGCGAGATAAAATCGTATGAAGCTGCACACAAGCCATATGCGGAATGGGTCGAAAAAACACTTGTAGATATAGAGGAGCTGCCTGTAAACAGCGGCGGCACAGGCTGGCATGAGCTTGTTGAGGAGATCAAGACAGGCGCGCTTCATTCAATGAATAGGGATATTGCTTTAAGAAACGCTTTATTCCTTGAAAATATGTTTGTAAATCGTGACAACACCGATAGTGGGCTGCCGCTCCTCACAAAGGAAAAGCTTTTCGGCTATACCTGGGAGGATATAAATATGACTATCCGCCGTATTATTGAAAAGGGAGAAGACCCGGTCGGAGCGATGGGCACAGACTCGCCAATTGCGGTGCTTTCCGAAAAGCCGCAGCTTCTGTATAATTATTTCAAGCAGCTGTTCGCGCAGGTAACGAATCCGCCGATAGATGCTATACGCGAAAAGGTCGTTACCTCTACTAACACGCTTTTCGGCTGCGAGCAGAACCTTCTGACATCATCGGAGCTTAACTGCCGTAAGATACGCGCGTCAAGTCCTGTGTTGACAGATACGGAGCTTGCAAAGCTGCGCACAGTTCAGCGTGAGGGATTCAGAAGCATAACTTTGCCGATGCTCTTCAATACGCGTGCCGAAAACGATATGGAGGCTGCTCTTGACACTATTTTTGAGGCAGCCGATATCGCTATCGAAAACGGGTTTAACATAATAATTCTTTCCGACAAAGGCGCCGATAAGGACAAAGCCCCCATCCCTGCCCTTCTCGCCTGTGCCGGACTGCATCATCACCTTTTAAGACGCGGCACGCGTATGAAGACATCTATCGTGCTTGAAACAGGAGAGCCGCGCGAGGTGCATCATTTTGCCTGCCTTGTAGGCTACGGCGCAAACGGAGTAAATCCGTATCTTGTATATGAAGCTATAGCCGAGCTTAAAGAATTGAGTATGATAGATTGCAGCTATGACGAGGCAGTAAAAACATATAATGCGGCAGTAACAAGCGGCATTGTAAAGATAATGTCTAAGATGGGTATATCTACAATAGCGTCATACCAGGGAGCGCAGATATTTGAGGCGCTGGGTATACGTGAATCGGTTGTAGAAAAATATTTTACCGGTACCGCTACGCGTATAGGCGGACTGGGGATCAAAGATATAGAAAAAGAAGTCAGCACAAGGGTAAGAGAGGCGTTTGGTAAGACTACTGCCGGTAAGGCGCTTAAAGCAGGCGGCGATTACAAGTGGAGGGCTAAGGGTGAATATCATATGTTCAATCCATCGTCCATCTACAAGCTGCAAATGGCGTGCCGCACCGGAGATTATAAGCTTTATAAGGAATATGCCGCTGAAATGGACTCGCACCGCGGCAGGGAATGCACTATCCGAGGAATGCTCAATATAAAGACTATCGATAAGCCGATAGCGATAGACAAGGTGGAGAGCGTTGAAAGCATTGTAAAGAGGTTCAAGACCGGAGCAATGTCATATGGCTCGATCTCAGGCGAGGCGCATGAGTGTCTGGCTATAGCGATGAACAGGCTGGGCGGAAAATCGAACAGCGGTGAGGGCGGAGAAAATCCGGACAGATTTATCCCTGATGAAAACGGAGATTCACGTTGCAGCGCGATCAAGCAGGTAGCCTCGGGCAGATTCGGAGTTCACATCCACTATCTGCAGAATGCGCGTGAAATTCAGATAAAGATGGCTCAGGGCGCAAAGCCGGGCGAGGGCGGACACCTGCCGGGCGGAAAGGTGTATCCATGGATCGCCAAGGCAAGACATTCAACTCCGGGCGTGAGCCTTATATCACCGCCGCCGCATCATGATATTTATTCGATCGAGGATCTGGCTCAGCTTATCACAGACCTCAAGAACGCTAACCGTGATGCGCGTATAACAGTAAAGCTTGTTTCAGAGGCTGGAGTCGGAAC
Source organism: uncultured Clostridia bacterium (assembly GCA_944391225.1). Classification (GTDB taxonomy): domain Bacteria; phylum Bacillota; class Clostridia; order UBA1381; family UBA1381; genus Ornithomonoglobus. The sequence goes on along the minus strand of CALXSS010000068.1, from coordinate 3,488 downwards.
TATAGCTGTCGGTGTTGCAAAGGGCAGAGCTGACGTTATCCTTATTTCAGGCTATGACGGCGGCACAGGCGCGGCACCGCGCACAGGAGTGCGCCACGCGGGGCTGCCATGGGAGCTCGGCGTTGCTGAAACGCATCAGGCGCTTTTGATGAATAATCTCAGAAACAGAGTAGTAATAGAAACAGACGGTAAGCTTTTGACAGGCCGCGATGTAGCTATAGCGGCTCTCCTCGGTGCGGAGGAATACGGCTTTGCCACAGGTCCGCTTGTAGCTATAGGCTGCGTAATGATGAGAGTATGTAATCTTGATACCTGCCCAGTGGGCGTGGCTACTCAGAATCCTAAGCTGCGTTCACGCTTTGCAGGCAAGCCGGAATATGTAGAAAACTTTATGAGGTTCATAGCTCAGGATCTCAGAGAATGGATGGCAAAGATAGGCGTGAGAACCGTTGACGAAATGATAGGTCACGTTGAGCTGCTTTCACAGAAAGCGACAGACGATAACAAAAAGGCGTCAAGAGTAGACCTTTCCTCACTTCTGTATCAGCCAAAGATATGTTCAAACGATTATGAGCGATACCACAATGTGGATCAGGATCACGAGTTGCATAAAACTCTTGATATGAATACTCTGTTAAAGCTCTGCGAGCCTGCTGTTAAGACAGGCAAGCGAATTGAAGCAAAAATGGCTATCCACAACACGGACAGAGTGACAGGAACGATATTGTCCTCTGAAATAGCCCGTGTTCACGGAGCGGAGGGACTTCCTGAGGATACAGTCATGCTTGATTTTGTAGGCTCGGCAGGTCAGAGCTTCGGCGCGTTCCTTGCGCCGGGCGTTACAATGCGGCTTGAGGGTGACTCGAACGACTATATAGGAAAGGGTCTTTCGGGCGGTAAGCTCATAGTTGTTCCGCCTCAGAACGCAAAATTCAAGCCGTCAGAAAACGTCATAATCGGAAATGTTGCCTTTTATGGAGCTATAAGCGGCGAGGCGTATATACGCGGTATAGCAGGTGAGCGTTTCTGTGTCCGTAACTCAGGTATGAGCGCTGTTGTAGAGGGCGTGGGCGATCACGGCTGCGAGTATATGACAGGCGGCAGAGTAGTAGTTCTTGGCGAGACGGGCAGGAACTTTGCGGCAGGTATGAGCGGCGGTATAGCCTATGTTTATGACCGCAGCGGAATGCTTGATAAAAACTGCAACAAGGCGCTTGTTAAGCTTGAGGCTCCGTCAGAGCGCGATATTGAAACTATAAGAGAAATGCTTGAAAAGCATCTGGAATACACCGGCTCGGATACGGCAGAGGCAGTCCTCGGCGCGTTTGAAACCGAATCGAAGAAATTTGTTAAGGTCATCCCGTCCGATTATGAAAAGGTCATGACGGTAATGGAAGAAGAAAAGGCAAAGGGCGCGACGAGAGACGAGGCAATGCTCACAGCCTTTGAAAGCGTTACCGGCAAATCGGTGGGCTGACATGAAAGGAGAAACGGTTTATGGGTAAGCCAACAGGGTTTTTGGAATATGAAAGACAGCTGCCGGAGGACAGACCGCCGGAGGAAAGAATAAATGACTGGGATGAATTTCACACCCATTTTGATATAGAAAAGCTGCGCATACAGGGCGCAAGATGTATGGATTGCGGAGTTCCGTTCTGTCATGCCGGAATGCAGATAGGAAGAACGTCTATAGGATGTCCGCTAAATAACCTGATACCGGAGTGGAACGATCTTGTATTCAGGGGAGACATGGACGAGGCGTATAAAAGACTGTCGCTGACTGCAAACTTCCCCGAGTTCACAGGCAGGGTATGCCCGGCACTCTGCGAGGGCTCATGCACGCTTGGCATGCACGATCCGGCAGTAACGATAAAGAATATAGAATGCCATATAATAGATACTATGTTTGAGCAGGGCAAGGTCAAGCCGAGGATACCCGCAAGCTCTACTGAAAAGCGCGTTGCGGTCGTAGGCAGCGGACCGTCAGGTCTTGCCTGCGCGGATATGCTCAATCAGATGGGACACCGCGTAACGGTATTTGAGCGCGCAGACCGTCCGGGCGGTCTGCTCATGTACGGTATTCCGAACATGAAGCTCGATAAAAAAATAGTTGAACGCAGGATAAAGCTTATGAGCGATGAGGGCGTAGTGTTTGTAACAAACACGGAGATAGGCAGAAATTATCCGGCTGTAAAGCTTGTTGATGAGTTTGACGCGGTAGTGCTTTGTACAGGAGCGTCGGCGCCCCGCCGTCTCAGAGTAGATGGGGCTGAGCTTAAAGGTGTTCATTATGCTGTGGATTTTCTGTCTGCAAATACAAAGAGCCTGCTTGATTCAGGTCTTGAGGACAGAAAATATATTAATACAGAGGGCAAGAACGTCATTGTTGTAGGCGGTGGCGACACAGGTACTGACTGTGTAGGCACTGCCATAAGGCACGGCTGCAAGAGCGTTGTCCAGCTTGAGATCATGCCGGAGGCCCCGTCAGAGCGCACAGCCTCGAACCCGTGGCCGGAGTGGCCGCGCGTTAAAAAGACCGACTATGGTCAGGAGGAAGCGGAGTATGTTTTCGGCAGTGATCCGCGCGAGTATCTCACAACAATAACAAGGATCGAGTCCGATGAGCGCGGCTGCGTGTCGGGAGTGTACACCTCAAAGGTCAGCTGGGAAACAGGCGCGCCTGTGCCCGTACCGGGAACTGAGCAGCGCCGCGACTGCGATATAGTTCTTGTTGCTATGGGCTTTACAGGACCTGAGCAGGAGCTTATAAATCAGCTCACTCTTGAAACAGATGCCCGCTCTAACATAAAAGCTAAAGAGGGTGTTCATAAAACATCTATGAAAGGAATATTCGCAGCCGGCGACTGTCGCCGCGGACAAAGCCTTGTTGTTTGGGCTATCCGCGAGGGACGCGAAGCAGCAGCGGCTGTAAATGAATATCTTATGAAGTAAAGAAACAGAGGGGCTGTAGCAAAATGCACAGACCGCATAAAGCGAAAAGAACAAGGTAGATAAGCTGTTTTTATGGATTTGTACCCTTATAATTTGGGTAGAAATTTTCATAAATGAAAAATTCAAATCAAAATCGCTTTATGTTGCGAACGAAACTCACCACTCAATGTACCCCCGTACGCCTTCGGGCAAGTGGCTGCGCCCCTTCGTTTCGTCCGTTCTGCACTATTTTTCTAAAGCCCCCAAGGCTGTTGCAAACTCGTTGAGTTTTGCAACAGCCTCTTTTGAATTATATAAGCAAATTCAATATTGAAACGATTTTTATGTTGTGATATAATTATGATATTACATATTATTTTTTGATGATGATAACGGGAGGGTGTATAAGGAATATTGGAATCGGTATAGTAATCATTACATTGAGGATATATAATTATAGTTAATATATATCTGCTGGCATTGTTTTAAATATAAAGGATTAATTCTACAAATAGAGGAGAAGCTTGTTATGGATATAAACGTTGTTAGATTAGGGA